>JBOHBL010000986.1:0-2751 GCA_050698295.1 Rubrobacteraceae bacterium
GGCTTATCTCGCCCCGATAGCCGTCGAGACCTTCACCTCCGACGAGAAGCCCCGCGAGGACTCATACTTCTTCTTCCTGCCCCGGCAGTCCATTTATACGGACCAGATGCTCGCCCTCGAAGAAATGGAGCCGCTTCACACAGACGAAAAAGGCGGCGTCCCGCTCGTGAAGGTGTACTCCGGCGAGCAGGTGGGAGAGACGCTGGAGATTGAGGGAAGGCCGGAGGCGCGAGACGTCGGAGCGGTGAACGCGGCGGTCGCGGGTTTCGGGGTTCTAGCTCTGCTGCTGACGATCCTTCGGAGAAAGGAGCATCAGGACGAAAAGCGGGACGAGAAGTGAGTTCCTCACGGTCAGCATCGCGGTGAAGTAGGGCAGGTTCCCGTCGATTGCCCAGTACTGTTCGTTGATGGCGGTCGTGAGCAGTATCGCCGCGAAATACAACCCCCACGTCGCTTTCGGGAACCGGAAACCGACGAGCGCATAGGCCATCGCCACGAGCGGCAGCGGCCAGAAGAGGTAGTGCCAGGCCAGCACCTTCCCGAACACCGAGAACGCGAACGTGGAGAGCGCCGCCCCCCGAACCGCCGCGGCCCTCATATCCGAACCTCGCCCCTGGAAAAAAGCGACGCCGAGCCCGAGAAGCACCATGAGTATTTGAAACACGCCGAAGAAAGCCACGAGCGTTTCGCTCCCCGTCCCGACTACATTGAAGCTGCCGAAGGAATCGACGACCTCGCAGTTCGGCAGGAGGAGTTGGATGTTGGCCGGAATACTCTCGATCTGGGCCGGCCGCTCGGAATGATACGTGAGGAACACCAGGGTTTCGGGACCGAAAGCGAAGATTCCCCACACGATGCCGCCAACGAAAACGAGCCCCGCGACGGTCCAGCGTTTGAATGTCTCCCGCAGGCTCGCGCCGAAAGCGAGAGCGGGAACGGTGACTATCGGGTAGAGCTTCAGCGCGCCGCCCGCTCCCCAAAGAGTAGCCGCGAGCATGGCGCGTCCACGCAGCAAGGCGAAGGCTCCGACGGTCGCTGCTGTCACCGGGACGAGATCGTGGCGGATAAAAGGGACGCGCCAGAAGAGGAGCATGCCGATGCCGTAGAGAATCATGGGTTTAAGTCCTATCCTTGAAAGAATGAGCATGATGACGAGGTCGCAGACGAGGATCTGGGCTCCGAAAAAAGCGGCGTAGAGCGTCGGGTCGGCGGTCAGGAGACGGGGCAGTATCAAAATGATGAGGCTGAGAGGAGGATATTCGTGAGGGAAGTCGGTGTAGGGGAGTTCTCCGGCGGCGATTTTGTCGGCGTAGTCCCGGAAGATATCGACCTGAAACGCCGGCCCGCTCACCGCGGCGAGAGCGATGACCACGCCCAGCACGGCTGCGTGGGCCGATGCGAGCAGGACGAGGGCGGTCGCGGTTTTTCGGGCTGGTTTCTCGCTCACGGTTGGGTATTCTTCCAGAAAATGCTTCGGAAACCTTTTCGAAAAAGGGTCGTATCCAAATACTAGTATGGAATACACATCTACCGTGACTATCGGCAGCGGCTGGCGAGATCGGCTGAGGAACCTCTCGGTTCGCCGCGAGGAACTGGAAGACAACGACCTTGTCGCGAGGACCCTGAACGGTGACGCGCGCTCGTATGAGGAGTTGGTGAGCCGGTACGAGCGGCTCGTCGCGAAGGTCCTCTATCCGTACTCGAAGCGTGAGATCTCCGCTGAAGACCTGATGCAGGAGACTTTCCTGCGCGCTTACGACCGGCTGGAGAGCTTCAACCCGGATTACCGTTTCAAGACCTGGCTGCTCGCCATCGCCAACAACCTCGGCATCGACACGCTGAGGCGCCGCCGCGAGATGGTCGAGTACAACCAGGAGATCCACGGCGAAGCGTCGAGCGGCCCCGAAACCGCCGCGATGGACGCCGAGCGCCGGGCGAGCGTGCGCGAGGCGATGGAATCTCTGCCGGAAACCTACCAGGTACCGCTCATGTTGCGGTATAACGAAGAGATGAGTTACGCGGAGATAGCCGAGGTGCTCGGGATAACGGTCCCGGCGGTCAAGAGTCGCCTGTTCCGGGCGCGGAACATGGTCGGCGAGCTCCTCGAAGGTGAGCGGGACGGATGAGTATGCGCCGCGGCAACGAGAATTGCTGCTGCGACCCGGAAGTCCTCTTCGAGTTCGTGGACGGGGCTCTGGGAGAGCGCCGCAAGCGGGAGGTCATGGCGCACCTCGAAGAGTGTCCCGGTTGCCTGAGACACTGCCGGCGGGAGATGATATTGACCGAGAAGCTCGCGACGGACGGTGAAGAGTTCGAGGCGCCGTCGGTGTGCCGGGAGGTGGCGATGGCGCTTCCGACCCGTCCTCTAAAAGTCCGGGTTCTCTGGGCCGCTCTGGCGGTTGCGATCTTCGTCTCCGCCGGGTTCGCGTTGAGCCTCGACGGGGACAGCCCGCTCATGGCCGCTTCCGACATGTTCGGCGCGTTCTGGAGCACGGCGTCGAGCGTCGCGGACGTTTCGGGGATGATGCTCGCTTTCGCCGGGCCGGTCATCGCGGTCGCGCTCGCGGTGGGTCTTATTCTGGACCTCCTGGTCGCCGGCGTGGTCTTCTCGGCGATCCGACGGACAAGAAGGGTATGACCGCTACCGCGCCACGTTCGCGGCCACGTGTGTGGCCGTGGACGGTATTCACCGCCGTCTCCGCCGCTCTCCTCCTCTTTTTTCACCCCAATCCCGCCGAAGCTCTCCAGAGC
>JBOHBL010000987.1:0-1078 GCA_050698295.1 Rubrobacteraceae bacterium
GTTCGAAAGATTAGTCCGTCATCCGGCGGTCGGCGATTGCCCCTGGAAGTCGTCTCCCAACTTCTCGGGGTCGAGGTCGAACTTTCTGAGAAGCTCCGCGTCGGAGTCGGTGTCCACTTTGTCGGGCAACTCGGCGTCGGCTTTCTCGGCGGCCTCGTGGCCGGAGCGGCTCCGGATGCGCTCCACGAGCATCGCCTTCGGTATCTCCATTTCGGATCCTCCTTCCGTCGCCTTCCTTGCGCCGAAGTCTTTACCCGAATCCCTCCGTTACGAAGACTTCACGAGGATCTTGACGTGCCGGTCTTTGTGGGCCACAAGCTCGTCGAAGCCTTTGGCGACGACATCCGCGAGCGGGACGCGCTCGGTGATGAGGCCCTCGATGTCGAACTTGCCGTCCTTTATCATCTCGATGGTGTCGGCGAAGTCCTTCTGCGAATAGCAAATGATGCCGCGTATATCGAGTTCCTTGAGGACGATGTCGTTCGGGTGGACGGAGATCTCCCCCTCCCAAATGGCGATGTTCACCATCACGCCGCCTTTCCTCGTCGCCTTGAGCGCGGTCTGGAAGGTCTCCTGAATTCCGGCGGCGTCGAAAGACACGTCCGTCCCGTCGCCGTCGGTGAGTTCCATTACACGTTCGACGACGTCCTCCTCGGACGGGTCGATCACGTGATCCGCGCCGATTTCGAGCGCCTTTTTCTTTCTCGCGTCGGCGACTTCGGCGACGAGGATCATGCCCGCCCCGAGAGCGCGGAGACACTGCACCGTGACGGCCCCGATCGGCCCGGCCCCGAAGACGATGGCGCTGTCGCCCTCTTTGAGTCCCGAGCGCCGCACCGCCCGCAGCCCGACGGCGATGGGTTCCACCAGAGCGCCCTCTTCGGTGGTCAGTCCGTCAGGCAATTTATTGATCATGTACTCCGGCACGACGGTGTGCTCGGACATGCCGCCACCACCGCCCATGAGTCCATAGAAACCGAGCTTCTTGCAAAGATTGTGGTCCCCGCGCAGGCACTCCGTGCATTCCCCGCAGAAATACACCGGATTGATGGCGACCTTGTCCCCAACCTGGGACCTC
>JBOHBL010000988.1:0-1790 GCA_050698295.1 Rubrobacteraceae bacterium
CGAGATGCTGTGGCTGATAACGCCGAAAGTGCTTCGGCGTTAAGTACCTCCAACTGAGTTTGAGGGGTGCGATGTCTCCCTGGGGACGTGGGCTTCCAGCCCGCGATACCTGCGTTCGCTCATGCGGGCAGGATGCCCGCGCCCCCGGAGAGGAAAGCCATCGATCCAGCCTGGAGCTGTTTAGCTTTCAGCAATCGGCTTTTTCTTTGCGGACGACGCGCAAAAGGCGCGAAGCGCCGCTGTCGAACGGCTGACCGCTACATCAGCTTTATCCTCGTGAGGGTCTCCGGGGCTGGTTGGTCGGTGCGGAGGTTCAGGAGCGAGAGGCGGACTTCTCTCACTTCGATCTCTCCGACCGGCCAGTTTCTGTGGCGCTCTATCGTGGAGATCAAAGCCGGAGGAGCCTCCGTGCCGTCGGGGACGTGGAAGTAGGCGAGGGTGAGGTGCGGCGGTCCCGCCGTTCGTTTGAGGCCGCAACTCGATTCGAGGACGTCCTTGAGGTCTTCTATTTCCCCATCGTCGTGGGCTTCGATAAAGGCCGCGCCGGGGAAGGCATTGAGGTTGGCGAGCTTTACCGGGAAGGCTTCAAAGCCGGCGAGGGCTCCTCGCGCCTTCGCCCCGATCTCTATGAGCCCATCCTCCGAGACTTCGCCTTCCCGCGAAGGTCCTTCGCCCAGAAACCCGATGAGGTTCAGGGTGATGTGCATGAAGTGGTCGGGATGCGGCGAGACGAACGGAAAAGGACGCAGCGCGTCCCGAAGGGGTTTCAGGCGTTCGGCGAACCTCTCCGGGTCCACCGCCGCGACAAAGGCGGCGGATATCTCGTATCTCCCTCGCCAGTTCGGGTCCTTATGCCCGCCGAATTCCAGACGGCGCTCGGACGAGAACTTCTCCCAGATCCTCTCGAATTCCTCCACGCGGCAACTTTAGCAGATGAGGCGCGACCCGCTACGCCGCGTCCACGCCCACGCGCTCGGCGCGGACGATGAAGCGCATGTCGTAGGCGGGCGGGTTGACGCAGGTCTGCAAAGAAACCATGTCCTTGCCCGCCACCGGGTCGAGGACCCACACGTCGTAGGGGGTGACGGTGAGGGTCTCGAAGACCCGGTAGGTGTAGGTCGTGCCGTTGGTGTCTTTGAGGATGACCTCATCCCCCGCCACGACGTTGACCAGCTCGGCGAAATGCATGTAGCTGCCGCTCCCCGCGTAGCCCAGGACGTGACTCGCTATGTACGTGTTCGCGCCGTCCTCCCACGGGAACCCCGTCTCGGGAACCTTGCCCGCGCCGTTGAGGAGCGTCTGCTCGGAGGCGTCGTTTATGACGTAGTCGTCGTAGAGGCCCATCTTGGGGACGGTCAGGTAGAGGTCCGTGCCGGACGGAGCGGGGACAGACGCCTGCTCGGGCTCCGCCGGTTCTTCTTGCTCCGCCGGTTCTTCCTCTTTCGGTTCTTCGCTCTCGTCCTCTTTTTCTTCCGGCTCTTCTTCAGGCTCTTCGGCGGCTGCCCGCTCGACCGGGGCCGGGGCTTTGGCGACCGAGGGCGAAGATACTTTTCCGACCGGCTCCACCACCGCGGGGCTCATGAAGCTGAGGCCGAAGAGAAGCGCTCCGACGGCCAGGAGGCAGGAAAGCATCAGATACAGTCCTGATCGGTTGCTCTGTCTGAATATTTTTGGTCTTCTGATCACGAATGGATCCTTTCCAGCGTCAGAGTTTTAACGAATATTTTTTTATACGTAAGAGGCACGCCTTCAGATTAAAGGCGCCGCCGACGAAATGCAATATGAAACGC
>JBOHBL010000989.1:0-2988 GCA_050698295.1 Rubrobacteraceae bacterium
AATGAGCGGCTCGCCGGGGAGGAATCGTCGTTTCCGGCGGCGTCTGTCGCCCTCACCTCGAAGGTGTATGCGCCGTCGTCGAGGTTCGTGAAGTCCTTCGGCAAACCGCAGACGGCGAAGGAATCGCTGTTGAGGCGGCACTCGAAGTTGGAGTTTCCTTCGGTTGACGTGAACGTGAAGCTCGGAGAGTCGTCGTTCGTCGGGCCGGAGGGACCGCCGGTTATGGTCGTGTTCGGGTCTATGGTGTCCACCACGAAGGAGCGAATCGCCGGTGAGGGATCGAGGTTGCCGGAGGCGTCCATCGCCTTCACCTGGAAAGTGTGAGGGCCTTCGCTCAGGGAACTGACGGGGTGCGGCGAGGAGCAAGCGGCGAATGAGGCGTTGTCCAGCTTGCACTGGAAGGTTCCGCCTTCGGTGGAGGTGAAGGTGAAGTTCGTGGAGGTTCCGCTGAACGGATCGGAAGGGCCGCCGGTTATGGTCGTGTCCGGTGGGGTGGTGTCCGCCGGCCCCCAGTCGGGCTGGGAGCCGTTGCCGAGGCTTGTCACGTTGGCCCCCGTGTCGGGGGTGACGGGGTCCGTGTCCATCACGTGGATGTTGTTGCCGCTCCGACCGCTCTCGAACACGATTTTGGTTCCGTCGGGCGAGAAGGCTGGCTGCTGATCGAACGTCAGGTTGTTGGTGAGCCTGGCCGCGTCGTTGGTGGCGGGGTCGGTGTCCATCATGTAGACCTCGATGTTGCCGTCCCGGCCGCTCGCGAACGCTATCCGGGTGCCGGCGGGAGAGAAGTTGGCGAACCTGTCGCTCCCCGTTCCCGCCGAGTTGTTGGAGAGGTTGACTTCGTTGTCTCCGCTTGAGTCCATTATGTAGATCTCGTTATTGCCGTCGCGGTTGCTCGTGAACGCTATCTTCTGTCCGTTCGGCGAGAAGACAGGCTCTTCGTCGCGGCCCGCGGCGTCGGTGAGGCGGACGGGCTGGTTGCTCGGGCTTTCGGGGGCGGCGTCCATCACGAAGACGTCGGTGTTGGGGGATGGGGATCCCGCCACGGTCCTGGTGAACACGATCTTGGTCCCGTCCGGCGAAAACGCGGGGCTGTCGTTAGATTGCACCGGGGTTCCAGCGTTGGTGAGCCTCGTCTGATCGGAGCCGTCGGCGTTCATCACGTAGATCTCGTCCTTACCGTCCCGGTTGCTCCTGAACACGATCTTGGTGCCATCGGCCGAGAAGGCGGATGAGCCATCGACGATCGCCGATCCGTTGTTGGAGCGGTTGGTCCGGTCGTTGGTGGCTGGGTCGCCGTCCATCGTGAAGACGTCGTTGTTGCTGCTGAACGATATCTTGCCGTTGGTCCCCGGAAAGGCCGCGTCGGCGGGCTTCGCCATCATCAAAAGCGCCGAGGCGAATGCTCCGGCGATCACCACCGCAACCAGCGCCGATATTCCGATATAACTTGCTCTCGTCATCCTTTCCACTCCTTTTTCGAGGGGCGAAGCTCCGCCCACTTTTTTCCTACCGCCGCTTTTTCTTTTTCTTCTTGACCGTGAAGCTCCAGCTTCTCGTCGTCGCGTTGCCGGCGGCGTCGGTGGCAACTATTTTGATCGTGTGTTTTTCGAATGAGAGGTTCGTGGCCGTGAAGCTCAGACGGTCGTTGGACGGGTCGTAGGCGAAGGATCTCGCCCTGCCGTCCAAAAACAGCTTTATGTCGCCCTTCGCGGGTTCGCCCTGTGTGCGGGAGAAGCTCTTCGAGTTCGGCTTCGGGGATATGGGCGTTATGGTGGGCTTCGTGCTGTCCACGACCGCCACCGCGACGGGAGCGGAGAACTCGGAGGTGTCGCCGTCCGGGTCGGTGGCCGTGGCGGTTATGTTCTGTTCCGCCGGGGTGGTGGCGGTGAAGGTCGTGCCGGGGGCGCTGTCGAACGTTCCCTCGATGGCCGTGCCGACGCCGGAATCGGCGGCCGAGGACAGGACGGGGAAGTTCTGGAGGTTGTTCTCGACCCTGTTTTTCGGATCCACCGCAGCGTTTGTTGGTGGGATCGTCATAAACCGATTGTGAGGAGCCATGGGCGACGGCGCGTCGGTCGGGCAGCCCATTTCGGTATGAGCCACCCGGCCCATCTTCGGGGGCTACCGTTCGCTTTCGGGCGGGATGAGGCCGATCTCGATGGCCCTCACAGCAGCCTGGGTGCGGTCGGAGACTTCGAGCTTTCGGATGATATGCTCGACGTGGCGCTTGACGGTGGCCGCGCTGATGGTCAGACAACGCGCGATCTGGCGGTTGGTATGCCCCCGCGCCAAAAGCGGCACCACCTCGAGCTCGCGCCGTGTCAGTGATTCGGCGGGCGACTGCTCGGGGAGCGGCGCTTCGCGCTCCTCGACCAGCCGCATCAGCAACCGGGAGGCGAGGTCCGGATCCAAGAGGTGCTCCCCCGAGAGCACCCTTCGCGCCGCTGAGATCAACTCCTCCGGCCGCGCTTGCTTGAGGACGTATCCGGCCGCTCCGGCCTTCAGCGCGTCGTAAAGGTAGTCGGGATCGTCGAAGGCGGTGACCATCACCACAGCGGTTCGGGGATAAAGCTCCTTGATCCTCCTCGTCGCCTCCAGACCGCCCATCCTGGGCATCCGCACGTCCATGAGCACGAGGTCGGGACGTAGCCTCCGGCAGAGTTCGACGGCCTCCAGTCCGTCGGCGGCCTCGCCCGTGACCTCGAAGTCCGGCTCGGCTTCGAGCATGCTCTTGAAAGCGCCGCGCAGCAGGGCGTGGTCGTCGGCTATGAGGAGCCGGGCCATAGCGAGGTCTTCGTCCCTCGTGACTTCACCGCCACGCGCGGCCTCCGCGGTCGTGGTGTCGGAAAGAGTGGCGAGCAAAACGGACCTCCTTTTTCGTGGCGAACATCATGTCGGTTTCGATCTCTCTGTTCCCTTTGTCGGACGTGAACGCCCGATTATACAGACCGGATGGTCCTGTTCTCGTCCACCGTGTCTACACGAACC
>JBOHBL010000990.1:0-1061 GCA_050698295.1 Rubrobacteraceae bacterium
GGAGGAGCCCGGCCTCCTTGTCGCGCTCCAAGACCTTCTCGAGATAAGGGCGGAGCCGCTCCGCATCGAAAGGATGGAGCAGGATCTCGGGCTTGATGCGCTCCAGAGGGACGTTCAAGACGGTCCCGACGGTGATCCGATCCACACCGAGCGAGCGGCCGAGGTCGTACATCCTCGCAAGCGCCTCGAAGTTGGCCCGGTCGAGCAGGAACTGCGCGACGACCGAGGGATAGGGCGTCCCGTCCCGGGCCGCCAGGAGCCCCCGGATGTTCTCGAGGACCCGGTCGAAGATCGCCGGCTTGACCTGCATCATGCGGGCATAGTCGGCCGCTCCGCCCGCGTTCAACGAGAAGATTACCTCGCGGCACCGGCCGGCGACGAGACGCCGCGCGATCCCGGCGGAGAGGAGCGCCCCGTTCGTCGTCAGGTTGTCCACCACCACACCCCGGGCGTGGAGGTGGTCGAGGACCTGCCCGATCTCGCGGTGCGCGAGCGGGTCGCCCCCGCCCGAGAGCCGGACCGACCTGAGACCCCCCTCCACGAGCTCGTCAATCAGGGAGACCGCGCGCGCGAGGGAGACCTGCTGCTTCGTGCGGACGTCCTGCTGGTTGCAGAAGTAGCAGGCGACGTTGCAGCGATCGGTCAGGTCGAGCTCCGCGTGGACCGGCCCGGGTGTCGCGTCCCCCGACTCGATCGCCCGGATAATCTCGCGCTTCCTCTCGCGCGCGATCTCCGCCCACCCGTAACTCCCCGCCACCTCCCGATCTTACCCCCAAGCTGGGGTCAACGCTGAAATCGTGTATTATTTCGCCGCGCGACGGCGGGCGGGGGCCTCAGCTCGTCAAGAAGATACTCCGCAATCCCATTCCCGCCGCCACCGCGGCCGCGATGAGCGCGGCGAAATAGACGATCGTCGCCACAATCGCGATGTAACCGAACGCCACGAAGACGCCGTCCCGCTGGAGCATCCCGATCGCGAGGAAGAGGATCGCGAGCCCCGGCAGGGTGTTCGAGAAGGGCACGAAGCCGAAGGGCGCCATCAAGAGCACGCCTCCCAGGAC
>JBOHBL010000991.1:0-16508 GCA_050698295.1 Rubrobacteraceae bacterium
GGTCTGGAGTCCGCCCGCCGCTTCGCCGGGGAAGGAGCAAAGGTCGCCGTCGCCGACCTCGACGAAAAAGCGGGCCAGGCCGCCGCCTCCGAAATCGGCGGCCTCTACGTACACGCCGACGTGGCGAGTCCCGAAGAAGTGCAGCGGATGTACGTGGAAGCCTCGGAGCACTTCGGCGGCGTAGACGCGCTTTTCAACAACGCCGGCATCTCACCCCCCAACGACGACTCCATCCTCGAAACCGACCTCGACACCTGGGAGCACGTCCAGAACGTGAACCTCAAATCCGTGTACCTGTGCTGCAAATACGGGATACCGCACCTTCTCGAAAACGGAGGAGGCTCCGTCATAAACACCGCGTCGTTCGTCGCGGTGATGGGCGCGGCGACGAGCCAGATCTCATACACCGCTTCCAAAGGCGGCGTGCTCGCGATGAGCCGCGAACTCGGCGTCCAGTTCGCCCGCCAGGGAGTGCGAGTCAACGCATTATGTCCCGGTCCGGTGAACACGCCCCTGCTTCAGGAACTCTTCGCCAAAGACCCGGAGAAGGCGGCGAGGAGGCTCGTGCATTTACCGATGGGGCGCTTTGCAGAAGCGGTCGAGATCGCCAACGCCGCTCTTTTCCTCGCCTCCGAGGAGTCATCATACATAACCGCCTCCACTTTCATGGTTGACGGAGGGCTTTCGGGAGCGTACGTTACGCCCGAGTGAGGAGCGAGGAGGTCGTATGATCGAAGACAGGAAGACCGGGCTTTCGGAGAACATCCTCGACGCCATCGGGGGGACGCCGCTCATCGAGGTCGAGGGAATTTACTGCAAGCTGGAATATCTCAATCCGTCCGGGTCTGTGAAGGCGAGGATCGCGAAGTACATGATCGAACGCGCCGAGAGCGAGGGACTCCTTTCCCCCGGCGACACCATCGTGGAAGCCACGAGCGGCAACACCGGAAACGCCCTCTCGATGGTCGCGGCGGTCAAAGGCTACCGGATGCTCGTCGTGATGCCCGAGGGACTCTCCGGCGAGCGGATCGCCATAAGCCGGGCCTTCGGCGCGGACATCCTCCACGTCGGACACTTCCACGTGGATTCCGCGCTCGCGAAAGCGAAGGAACTCGGCGAGCGGGACGGCTATTTCTGTCCGTCTCAGTTCGAGAACGAATGGAACGTCGAGGAGAACCGGACCTGGCTCGGACCGGAAATATTGTCTCAGTTGCCCGAAGGAACCATCCCCGATGCTCTGGTCATGGGCGTCGGAACGGGTGGAACTCTCATCGGGGTCGGACAGGCGTTCCGCGAAGCCAACCCGGAAGTGCGTCTCTTCGCGATGGAGCCGGACGAGTCGTGCACCATCCTGTGCGGCGAGGTCGGAGAGCATCTCATCGAGGGCATCTCCGACGGTTTCATCCCCGGCATCTTCGCCCGCCACAACGACCTCGTCAACGAGACCCTCTCCGTGGACTCCAAAGAAGCCGTCGAGACGATGAGGCAGCTCGCCAAAAAGCGCGGCCTCTTCGTGGGACCTTCCAGCGGAGCCAATTTGATCGCCGCCAAGAGGGTGAAAGGAAATTATCCGGAACTGAAAAACATCGTCACGCTCTTTTGTGATGAAGGAGAAAAGTACATACAGGATCACTTCGCGAGGCCCGATACCGTTCAGGTGGACGCGGAGAACTTTTCCTGATTTCGGCTCTTCGCGCCTTGCTGCTAATTTGCTGCTAATTGTTGCTAAATTAGCAGCAAATCCTTTTTACTGCTATATTGACGGCGGTAATGGTGGCTGCGGTTTTGGAGCATGGCGATGAAAGTTCCTCGAACTCCGCCGAGCTTGGGAGCTTTGCTGGAGCGAGAAGACGTTGATGTCTTCGAGAAGATGATCACGTCTGACGTGAGGGCTTCACAAGACGGCCATTACCGGCATTGGGATGAGATAAGGTTTCGCGAGCCTCCCGGGGGCTTGTCGCGGGAGGAGTGGTGGCTCGCCATCAAGTTTGCCCGCGGGCGGGAGTATCACAGCCTGCCTTTGGCCGACGCTTCGGGGCATCCGTTTATATACATGATGCCGGACAAAGCCTGGGAGCGGGTTCACAAAGCAGACCAGCGTCTTGGGGGGCGCATCACGCTCGGGGAGGAAGTCGCCAACCCTTCCACCCGGGATCGCTATCTGGTCAACTCGTTGATAGAGGAGGCCATTACCTCCAGCCAACTCGAAGGCGCGACGACGAGCAAGCAGGTTGCGAAGGACATGATCAAATCCGGGCGCGCCCCTCGCGACAGGAGCGAGCGGATGATCCTCAACAACTACCATGCGATGAATTTCGTCCGTGAGAACCGCGACGAGCCGCTAACTCCCGGCCTCGTTTGCGAACTGCACGGGATCATCACCGACGGAACGCTCGAAAGACCGGAGATGGCCGGGCGCATGCAGCGGCCGGGGGAGGATCGCATCAAAGTCCTCGACAGGGGAACCGGGGAAATGCTCCATGAGCCTCCCCTGGCGGAGCAGTTGTCCGGAAGGCTGCGCGGAATGTGCGACTTCGCCAACGGAGAGGAGTTGGAAACCTTTTTCCACCCGGTCGTGAGGGCGATCATCGTTCATTTCTGGCTGGCGTACGACCATCCGTTCGCCGACGGCAACGGAAGGACGGCCAGAAGTCTCTTTTACTGGTCCATGCTGTCGCAGGGATGCTGGCTCGCCGAGTTCCTGGCCATCTCCAGCATCTTGTGCAAAGCCCCCGCGCAGTACGCGAGGTCGTTCTTGTATACGGAGACCGACGACAACGACATGACTTACTTCATCATGTACCAGTTGCAGGTAATTATGCGCTCGATCAACGCTCTGGAAGGATATTTGCAACGGAAGATGGCCGAGGTCAAGCGGACTGAGAGGTTGATCAAGCAGTCAGGAACTTTGAATCACAGGCAAACCGCGCTCCTCAACCACGCCCTCCGGCACCCCGGCCATCCATACACGGTCAAGTCCCATTCGCGAAGCCACAACGTGGCGATCCAAACCGCGCGCAGCGATCTGGAAGGACTCGTGGGTCGCGGCTTGCTCGAAAAGCAAAGATTGGGAAAAGGATACACTTTCTATCCGGTGGAAGACTTGTCGGGGAAACTAAAGGGCGCGTAAATTTCTTACCGGAAGAACCCGGAGATCCAGAACCAAATTTTGTCGAATATGGATGCCTCTTCGTATCCACTCCCCGCGACGAGCGGGCTCGTTCCGACGCTTTGTCCCTCGACGAGAAGCTCGACCTCTCCGAGACGGTCGCCTTCCCGGGCGCTCTCGGGCAGCTCGCCGCCCGTCACCCGGCGCTCGACTTCCAGATTCGGGGCGACCGGCGCTGCTATGTCGCGGGCGGCGACAAGCTCCACGGCCTCGTCCCGGCGGAAGGGGAGGATTTGTTCTTCGTATGGCTCGCCTCGCCGCACCAGCGTCTCGCGCTCGTAGCGGTCGAAGGCGTCGGTGAGGAGTTCTTCGGCGGCCACGAAGCGCTCTTCGTCCGAGGCGGCGCCAAGGATCACGGCTACGTACGACTCTCCATCGGCCCCGGCGGAGGCGACGAGCGATGGCCCCGCCTCGGGCGAGGTCCCGGTCTTCACTCCGGTCGCCTCCGGATAGGAAAAGAGGAGCTGATTGGTGGTGACGACCTCTATCTCCCTGTCGTTGGTGGAGATGGTGGCCTCCGTCCGGCTCACCGTCTCGGCGAAGAACTCGTAGGCGAGAGCGCCGGAGGTGATCCGGGCGAGGTCCCTCGCGCTCGAGTAGTTTTCCGGATCGTCGAGGCCCGCCGGGTTGGCGAAGTTCGCGTTCTCGAGTCCCATGGAGTTCGCCTGTTCGTTCATTCGCCCGACGAACTGCTCGACGCCGGCTTCGCCTCCTCCGCCTCCGAGGTGTTCGGCGAGGGCGTAGACCGCCTCGGTGCCGGAGGGGACGAGGGAGGCTGTGAGGAGGTCGCGCGCGCTCACCTGCTCGCCCTGGATCAAACCAATGTTGCTGTAGGTGAAGCCGACGAAGCGTTCGGCCTGCTCGGAGATGACCACCTCTTCGTCGAGGTCCGGTTCCTCCTCCAGCGCCGTGAGGGCGACCATAACCTTTGTGGTGGATGCGATCGGGAGCCGCTCGTCGGCGTTCTCCCCGGCGAGATAGAGGCCCGTCTCCTCGTCCACGAGCGCCCAGGCTTCGGCGTTTATCTCGGGGAGATCGGGGACCTCGGCTTCGGGCGCGGCTTCCTGAGTGGTCGTCTCCTGAGCCACGGTGGGATCCCACACGGCGCTCGCCTGCGCCAGAAGCATCGCGAGCATGAACAGGGCGACCGCCTTTGCCGGGCTCGTCCTTGCGAGGCTGGTTTTCTCCCGCACCCTTCGTCCCTCCATCCTGTGTGGAAATGTTTCCCAGGATAGAGGCTACCATGCCGCTATATCCCGCGTGGGAGGCGGAATCGGCGCGCAACATCAACGAGGGCGGGAGTCGAAACCCTCCCGCCCTCGCTTCGGGGTTTGGTCGTTCAACCCCTGCCAAACGCCCTCCGCGCCGCAACGCCGAGGGCCACAAGCGATATCCCCAGCCCGAGTGACGCAAACTCCATCTTTCCTCCAGTTCTCAAGGCGAAAGAGCCCGGACGGAACGCCTCCGTCCGGGGTGATGGGAGATAGCCTTCGGCTACTCGTCCGAATCGGTGTTCTCGTCGTTCTCGTCGTTCTCGTCGTCTACGCTGTTTTGTTCTTCCGCTTCGTCGCCGGCGGCCAGGTTCGCCTGGGCGGAGTACTGCTCCTGCGCGGCGTCCTGGTCGCCGAATTCGGCGGTGGCTTCCTGCCGCGCGTCCGCCGCGGCGTACTGTTCGACGGCCGCGTCCTGCGACTCGCCGGCGTTCGTTCGGGCGTTCGCCTGGACGTTGGCCTGGGTCTGGGCGGAGTTCTGGCCCCCGAAGGCGACGTTGGCGTTCTGGTTCACGTCTCCATCGCCAGAGGCGTACTGGTCGATGGTCGCTTCCTGCGACTGGCCGGTGTTCTGTTCGCCGAAAGTCGCGTCGTTGCTCTGCTGGGCAATGGCTGGGATCGCCGCGCTCATCGTGAGGACCGTCGCCGCCCCGATAGTCAGTAGCTTCCTGTCCACTTCTTCTCCTTCGTGATCGTCAACAAACTCTTTCGTACCTCTTCCTGAGGATCCATCCGGAGTCGGTTGCGTATAGAATTCGCCCCCTCTTCGCGGTTTGCTTTCAAGCCGCGCAAAAGTTAGCGCGGGATGGAGGTCGGCGCATCACCCCCAGGGATGATTTTTCCGGTGCCCGAGGTTGTAGAGAACTCACGATGGTTGATCCCCTCGTCGAGGGGCTTCGACCAAAAACCACGGTCCATTCAGGGGGCATCTCCTGATGCCTGTAGCCTGGCGAAGCCGCTCTCAGAGGTGTTCGAAGAGTTCCTGACGGCCGTGCAGACCGAGTTTCTTGAGGACGTTGTGGACGTGCGTCTTCACCGTGTTGGAACTCAGGCAGAGTTTGTCGGCGATCTCGCGGTTCGTGCTTCGATTGAGGAGGAGAGCGAGGACCTCTCGCTCCTTCGGGGTGAGGTCCGCAGCTTCGATCTTTGCGCGAAGACCGTCCCTGAGATCGCTCTTTTCCGGCCCGAGGATCCAGTTGCGTTCGCCGTTGCGGGTCTTTTCGACGATCTCCGGCAACTCTTCGAGCCCGGCTCCTTTGTGTTCCGGGCGGTGTAGATGACGACCTTCGGCGGCTCCGGCAGCGACTTCAACTCCCGGCAGGCGTCGAGGCCGTCCGAGCCTCCGAGGTCCGGGTCCAGAATCACGACCTCGGGCGGCGCCTCGCCCGCGGATCGCAGAGCCTCTTCGGCGTCCGCCGCCTCGGAGACCTTTTCCACGCCCTCCCTCTCCTGAAGGAGAACCTTCATCCCCAGCCTCGTCGCCGGATGGTCGTCCACCAGCAATACCTTCAACCCTGGAACGCTCAAAGAGATCCCCCGTCATCCTGGCCTGCGCTCCGAACAGCCGGGCATGGTAACAGCTAACTCCCACGCCGTTTGTGTGACACGCCTAGCTTACTATATATGTCTACGTTTGTCTATGAATATGATAAAATGTTTCCAGTAAACTACCCGGCTGTGGAGGTCGAAGTGGAGAAGGTACAGGAACTGCGGATCAATCAGGGACTGTCGCAGCGGCAGTTGGCGGAGCGGGCCGGACTTTCGCCGGGCGCGGTGTGGAGACTCGAACATCACGGCAGCGGCCGCCCCGATACGCTCAAGAAGATAGCCGACGTACTCGGAGTTCGCCCTACGGACCTCCTCAAGCAGGGCCGGTGACCATGCCTTCCGCAAACGACCGCGCCGGAGACGCCGGGAAGGCCGCGCTGTACATGCGCGTCTCAAGCGAGGAACAGGCCCGCCGGGAGTCCATAGGCACGCAAGAGGCGTTTCTCACGGACTATTGCAGACTGTACGGTTTCGAGGTCGTCGGAGTGTGCAAGGATGTCGCCGTCTCCGGCACGATCCCGGTGCATGAGCGTCCGGCGGGCCTCGAAATGCTGCGAGAGGCGGAGCGGGGAGCCTTCGACACGGTGCTTCTATACAAGCTGGATCGGATCGGGCGCAAGCTCGTGGTGGTCGTGGACGTTCACGACAGGCTAGAGGAGGCGGGCGTCGCCATGCGCTCCGCGACGGAACCGCTCGACACCTCCAACCCGGCGGGGAGGCTCATCTTCCAGATGCTCGCCAGCTTCGCCGAGCGGGTGCGGGAGGGTGTGCGCCGCTCACTGAAGCGCGGCAAGCGGTTCGGAGCCATCCCCTACGGATACGACGTCATGGAGTCGGGGGATTTCGTCATTGTCGAGGAAGAAGCCGCGAGAGTCCGGGAGATATTCACGAACATCGCCGAGGGCGGCACGCTCTACAGCGAGGCGGCTCGCCTCAACGCTGAGGGCGTCCCGTCGCCGGGGCGCAAGTACCGGGGCAAGCCGCGAAGACACGGCGACACGTGGGGCCACGCCTCCATACGGAACTTCATCCACCAGTCGGCGTACACCGGCCTCCACGTCGCCAATACGAAACGCGGGGCGGTGGAGCGGGAAGTCCCGGCCATCGTCGCGCCGGAGATCGCGCGGGCCGCCAAAGCGCGACTCGCGGAGAACAAGCAGTATTCCGGCGGACGGCCAAAGAACAAGTACCTCCTCCGCGGGGTTATCAAGTGCGGCGTGAACTACACCGGCTTTCCCGGTCGCGTGAGGAAGGGGACGAAAGACCCGCACCTCTACGTCCGGTACGCATGCACGAAGTGGCGCGAGCGGTATAAGCGCGGGTGGCTTCACCTCGAATTCCCGCCTGTGAACGCGGCGGAACTCGAAACCCTCGTGTGGGATGACATTCGGAGTTTCGCCGAAGACCCCGGCGACGCCCTGGATCGCGCCGTGGAGCAAATGAACGAGAGGGCCGCCGCCGACGGCCTGGAAGAGCGGCGCGAGTCTCTGGCGAAGCGATTGGCCGGGACGCGGGCGGAGAAGGGCAAGTACGTGAAGCTCTACGCTCAAGGCGACCTCGACGGCGAAGAGCTTGAAGTTCACATCGCCGACGCGGGCAACCGCATCGCGAACCTGAAGCTCCTCATGGAGTCCGTGGAGGCGGACATCGCCGCGAAGCAGCAAGACGCGGTAGCCACGCAAAACGCCGCCGCGCGGCTCGCCTCCCTGCGAGACGGCCTCGACGCGCTTGAAGAGGACACGGAAGAGGCGTTCTTGCAGCGCCGGGAACTCGTCAAGCTCCTCGTGGAGCGAATCACGGTGGGCCGGGCGGAAAACGGGCGAACTAAAATAGATATTATCTACAAGTTCCGTCCGCCGGAGCCTGAAGAGCTGGACGGCGAGGATTTGCACGCCGTGGGTAATACTCTCAGGTTCGTGGGACAGGACGGAAAATAGAAAACGTCCACCCAAAGCAAGGGGGTAGAGCCGCGTGGCGAGATTCACACCGCACACCAACGCCGATATTCAGGAGATGCTATCCGCGATCGGGGTAGATTCTCTCGATGACCTCTTCTCCGACGTCTCTCCAAAACTCGAAGGGGAACTGAACCTGCCTCCGGTTCTCTCCGAGTACGAGGCGCTCCGGGACGTCGAGGAGCTCGCGTGGGAGAACGACGCCGGGCTCCCGATGTTCCTCGGAGGTGGGGCTTACGACAGAATTATTCCTTCCTCAGTCGGCGCGATGCTCTCCCGGGGAGAGTTCTTGACCGCCTATACGCCGTATCAGCCGGAGGTGAGCCAGGGCGGCTTGCAGGTCATCTTCGAGTTCCAGTCCATGATCTCCGAACTCGCCGGGATGGAGATCTCCAACGCCTCCGTATACGACGGAGCGAACGCCGTCGTCGAAGCCGCCCTGATGACCGCGAGGTTGACGAAGAGAGACCCGAAAGTCGCCGTCTCCAAAGGTCTCAACCCGCGCTACCGCGAGGTCATCGAAACCTACGGCGTCGAGACGTTGGAGCTGCCGTTCGACGGCGCGACCGACTTCTCGAATGTCCCCGCCGACGTCTCCGGCGTCTTCGTCCAGAACCCGAACTACTTCGGAAACATCGAGGACATCGAGGCCGCCTCTGAGGCGGCGCGCGAGGTGGACGCGCTGTGCGTGGCCGTGTGCGACCCGATATCGCTCGCCGTCCTCGAAGCTCCGGGGAACCTCGGCGCGGACATCGCCGTGGGCGAAGCCCAGCCGCTCGGGATGAGCCTGTCTTTCGGCGGACCTTACGCCGGGTACATGGCGACGAAGGAAAAGTTCGTCCGTCAGCTCCCCGGACGCATCGCCGGTGAGACCGTGGACGAGGACGGAAAGCTGGCTTACGTGCTGACTCTTCGAGGAAGAGAACAAGACATCCGGCGCGCCCGCGCCAACTCGAACATATGCACCAACCAGGCCCTCACCGCCCTCGCCGCGACCGTTTACACCGCACTCATGGGGCCGGAGGGACTTCGGCAAGTGGCGGAGCTTTCCGCCTCGAAGGCGCATTACCTCGCCGAGAGGCTTCAGGCTTCAGGCTTCAGGCTTCGGTATCCGGATGCTCCGTTTTTGTGGGAGTTCGCCGTGGAAATGGAGGACGTAAAGGAGGCGAATGAGGCTTTGCTCGAAGCGGGCATGATCGGCGGTCTCGACCTCGGGGATGGGGCGATGCTCGTCGCGGTCACCGAAAAGAGGACGAAAGAGGAACTCGACGCCTTTGTGGAGGTGGTCTCGAATGCTGGAGAACCTGATCCGGACCAAAGGGCGCCAGGGCCGCCGCGGCGTTACCCTCCCGAAGAACGACGTCGAAGACGTGGACCTCGGAAAGGCTCTTCCAGAGAAAGCTCTCCGCGACGAAAAGCCGCGTCTGGCGGAGGTGGACGAGCCGACCGCCGTTCGCCACTACACGAACCTATCGCGCGAGAACTGGGGCATAGACACGAACTTCTACCCTTTGGGCTCCTGCACGATGAAGCACAATCCCCGCGCCAACGAAGCCGCCGCCGCAACCCCCGGTTTCGCGGGACTCCATCCCCTCCAGCCGGAGAAACAGGCGCAAGGAGCATTGCGAGTCATGCGCGAACTTCAGGGGTTCCTCTCCGAGATCTCCGGTCTCCCCGCCGTCTCTCTCCAGCCGCTCGCCGGGGCGCAGGGAGAGCTGACGAGCGTCCTCATGGTCAAAACGTTCTTCGAGGACAAAGGCGACGACGCGCGGACCACGGTCCTCGTTCCTTCCACGGCTCACGGCACGAACCCCGCGACGGCGACGATGGCGGGGTTTAAAGCTGAAGAGATCGGGGTTGACGAGCACGGCGGCGTGGACGTGGACGAGCTTCGAGAAGTCGTAAACGAGACGACCGCCGTGCTCATGATCACCAACCCCAACACCTGCGGCGTCTACGAAAGAAACATAAAGGAGATTGCTGGGATCCTCCACGACTCCGGCGCCTTCCTCTACATGGACGGCGCGAACATGAACGCGAACATGGGCCGCATGCGCCCCGCCGACGCCGGCGTGGACATCATGCACTTCAATTTGCACAAGACGTTCTCCACGCCCCACGGAGGCGGAGGACCAGGCTCCGGCGCGATCGCGTGTTCGGACTCTCTCGCCCCGTTCCGTCCCGACCCGCTCGTGGAGGACGACGGAGATAAATTCCGCTTCGCCCGACCCGAAAAGTCCATCGGACGGGTCGCGGGCTTCCACGGGAACTTCGGCCCCATCCTTCGAGCCTGGAACTACATAAAGATGCACGGGCCCGAGCTGAAGGACGTCACCGACATGGCCGTCCTGAACGCGAACTACGTCCGGGCGAAACTCGGCAGGACGTACAGAATTCCGTACAACGAACTCTGCAAGCACGAGGTCGTCGTCCAGCCGCCGGAGGGAAAGAAGGCGCTCGACATCGCCAAAGGGCTCATCGACCACGGCTACCACCCGCCGACGATCTACTTCCCGCTCGTGGTGAAGGAGGCGATGCTCATCGAACCGACGGAATCGGAATCGAAAGAGACCCTCGACGACTTCATAGGCGCGATGCTGGAGCTCGCCGAGACGACGAACGAGGACCTCGAGGCGGCTCCGACCGGCGCCCCGACGCGCCGCCTCGACGAGACGCGAGCCGCCCGTCAGCTGAAGGCGAGGTGGTGAAAGTGATGTCGAAACGCACTCCTCTCTACGAGGAACACAAAAACCTCGGCGCGCGCCTCGTGGACTTCGCGGGCTACGAGATGCCCGTCCAGTACACCGGGATAAAGGCCGAACACGCGGCCGTGCGAACGAAAGCGGGCCTCTTCGACGTCTCGCACATGGGCGAGGTCTTCTTCCGAGGCCCCGAAGCCGAAGAAGCCGTTCAGCGTCTCGTAACCCGCGACGTCTCGCGTCTGGAAACCGGACAGGCCGGATACGCCGCCGCCTGCTACGAGAGCGGCGGTACGGTGGACGACGTACTCGTCTACAAACGCCCGAACGACTACATGATCGTCGTCAACGCCGCCAACCGCGAGAAGGACGTCGAATATTTCCAGACCAACGTCTCCGACCTCGACGTCGAAATCTCCGACGAGTCCGACTCGTGGGCGCTTCTGGCTTTGCAAGGACCGGAGGCGGTCGGACTCCTCCAGGACCTCACCGACCACGACCTCTCCTCCATAAAGTACTACCGCTTCGTCGAGGGCGAGGTGGACGGAAACCCAGCCGTCATCTCCCGCACCGGGTACACCGGCGAGGACGGCTTCGAGCTTTATCTCGCCGGCGGGGACGCGCCGGGAGTCTGGAGGCGACTCGTCGATGCTGGGGCCACTCCGGCGGGGCTCGGAGCCAGGGACACACTTCGCCTCGAAGCGGGGATGTGTCTCTACGGCAACGAGCTCGACGAAAAGACCTCGCCGCTCGAAGCCGGCATCTCCTTCGCCGTCCACCTCGCGAAGGAGCCGGAGTTCATCGGGCAGGGCGCGCTTTTGCGCCAGGATGCCGGGGGCCTTGACCGTAAGCTCGTCGGCTTCGAGATGGAGGGGCGCGGCATCGCGCGTCACGGCCACACGGCGACCGACGGGGCGGAGATAGTCGGCGAGGTCACCAGCGGCACGATGTCCCCGACCCTGAACGTCGCCATCGGACTCGCGCTCGTGGACCCGGCGACCGCCGACCGCTTCGAGGTTATCATCCGCGACAACCCCGTTCCGGCTAAAATGGTCCCGTTGCCGTTCTACAAACGCGAGAAGTAGGGGAGGAAAGGCCTTGAGCATCCCGCAGGACCTTCAGTACACGAAGTCCCACGAGTGGGTCCGCGCCGAAGACGACGGCATCGCCACCGTCGGCATCACCGATCACGCCCAGGAAGAGCTCGGCGACGTCGTCTACGTCGAGCTTCCCGCAGAGGGCGACTCCTTCGACGCGGGCGAGACCTTCGGCACCGTCGAATCAGTCAAAGCCGTCTCCGACCTCTACGCCCCCGTGGGTGGAGAAGTCGTCGAAGTAAACACCTCCCTCGAAGACAGCCCCGAGAAAATAAACGAAGATCCCTACGGAGATGGTTGGATCCTCAAACTCCGAACCTCCGGCGACTCCGCCGACCTCCTCTCCGCCGCCGACTACGAGAAAGTCCTCGAAGAAGAGCAGTGATCGCCTCAAAAACGGCAAAAAGCTCTAAATTCCAGAAACTCAACATGAAGGACTGTGAAACGAGCAGACCACCAAATATGCCGCCCACTATGTGCAATTTCAAAGAAATTCTGAATTTTCTGTTCTTAAGGGTTTACAAAGTGTGGCGAGCGAGGTATCATTCTGCATGTCGGTTGGTGCGAAACCAAATCGACACAATTAAAGATCCTGGGGCGCTACTCCTCCTTTCCCTTTCCCCACCTATCACCCCTAAGGTGCGTCTCAGGATCTTCTCTCTTTTTCAGTTTTTAGCCGCTAGCGATTAGCCATTAGCTTCTCTGCGAAGCTCGCTTCGTTTTCCGCCTTTTACCGGCCTCTATTGCGAAGGCGGATTTTGAGTCCGAAGCGCGAAAAACCAGCCCCCGACCGCTCTGGCGTATCGGGGGCTGATTGCTAAAAGCTAACTGCTAATGGCTATGATGCTTCTTCTCCTTCCGCCTGGGTCAGGTAATACAGCGTGTGCATGAGTTGGGCGGTCGGGTCGATGCGATGCACCTCCACGTCGGAGGGGACGTGCAGGAGGATGTCGGTGTAGTTGAGGATGACCCTGATCTCCGCCTCGACCATGAGTCGGGCGACTTCCTGGGCGGCGTTTGACGGTGTGGCGATGATGCCGATGATCTCATCCGCCTCGGCGACGCTTTTTTCCAGCTCGTCGATGTGCTTGACGACGACGTTCCCGACGGTGCGCCCTATTTTGTCCGCGTCGTTGTCGAAGACGTCGTGGACGACGAAACCGCGCTTGGGCAGAATGGTGCTCGAAGCTATGGCGCTCCCCAAATTCCCCGCTCCAACGAGCGCGATGTTGTAGGTCTGTCTCAGTCCCAGAATACTTCTCACCGCTTCGACCAGGTCGTAAGCCTGGTAGCCGACCCCCCGCGTCCCGGAAAAGCCGATGGCGTTCAGATCCCTCCTGACCTGGACCGGGTTGATGCCGGTGAAATCCCCCAACTCTTTGCTGGATACCGCGTCCCGTCCTTCTTCTATGAGCTGCTGCGTGACCCTCAGATACTTCGTGAGCCTGTTCGTCAGACCCGGTTGTAGCGTGGCTCGCACCTGTCCTTCGCTCCTTTACGTCCGAGTGATGTCGATGATGAAGGCATTGTAACAAAATGAACCGTCCTTGCAATAAAGATGCGCTTAATCGTAGACAAAACAGCTAGCAGGTTCGGTTACAGTCGCGAATATTGTGGCTGGTCTTTGGCGTGGGCTTGTTGTAGCATTCGGGGCGTGGAAGTTGTTTTTACAGCGTTGGTTTGCGGTTCTTTCGGTGGACGGCTCCCTCGACCGTTCCCGCCCCGTCCGCGCCTCTGAAAAAGAGAGCGGGTTCGGGGCATCCAGGCCTCCGTCCACGGCTTGTGACGAATCGAGGGAAACCTTGTTTACTTTTGCAAAGGGAGACAGAAGCGGAGTGTCGAGCGTCGTGAATTGCGGCTTTCGCATTCGGCGAATGACCGATGCGGACCTTGCTCGCGTCATGGAGTTGAGGGCGGTCGTGAGGTGGGCCACCGAGCCGGAGGCTTTCAAGCTTTTGAGGGGGATGCGGGACGCTCGGTGGGCCGTGGCTGAGGATGTCGAGGGGAGGATCCGGGGTATGGTCGGGGCTGTGCCTCTGGGAGACATCGGCATCCTCTGCCACCTCGCCGTCCACGAGGAGCATCGCAGGCGGGGCCTCGGCGCGAGGCTCGCCTCGTGGGCCGTGGCGTATTTGAAGTCTCGCGGCGCGAAGACCGTCAGGCTGTACACGACGCCGCAGGCGGAAGGACTTTACAGAACCATCGGCTTCGAGCCGGGAGAGTTTCGAACGGTGTACCGCCTCGAAAAAGAGAGCAATAGGGGCTGGTCGTCAAACGAGACGGGAGGTTATCGCATCGAGACGCTTTTGGCCGGGGACTTGCCGGAGTTGTATGGCGTGGATCGGTGGTCGTACGGCGCGGATCGCTCGCACATCATCTTCGCGACATTGAGGCTCCATCCTGGACTCGGGCTTGTCGCGAGAGATTCATCGGGGAGGATGAAAGGGTATTTGATCCGCAGCTCATCCCACGGCGCGACGCGCATCGGACCCTTCGTGGCCGAGAATAATATCGTCGCGAGGTTGTTGCTGGCGAGAGCCATCGAGACGGGAGACATGCCCGTCCGACTCACGGTCCCGGGAGAAAGCCCGGCCCACGAGATATTGCGCGAATTCGGGTTCTCCGGCCATGCCGACCGGCTCCGGATGGAGATGGGGGATGTCGGACTCCCAAAACCACGCGGCCTCGATCACTACGCCACCACAGCGTATCTGGCGACTTAGCCGTCAGCCAATTCATCGGTGGTTTGTTGGAGCAGGATATGCGAACGGGGCCGCTCAAATCCCTTGAATGCGGTTCGACGAAGGAGAACCGCCTTAACAGGAGCGAAACATCTCCTTAAACCCATCGCAAACTCGCTTCCATATAATCGCCGCGATGGGGAGCTTCAGACACCTTCTCTTCGGGCTTTTGCTCGTCTTGCTCGCGGGCTGCGGGGATTCCGGCGCGGCGGACTTCACGGCCGGCGCCGTGGTCGGCGAGGAGACGACCTCCGGCTCGCCCGAGGTAGTTGAGGGCTCGATGCCCGAGGCGACCATCGGGGTCGCGGCGCGAGCGGCGGCTGGCGAGACGAGCCGCGAACCTGTGTTCATTGCAGCCGAGGAGGCGAGCGGCGGAGGGGGCTTCGGCGCGGACGGTCTGCTCGCGGTGCGCCACGGGGTCCACGAAGGGTACGAGAGGGTCGTGCTGGATCTGGGAGCGGGCGACGAGCCAGCTGAGGGGGTCCCCGAATGGTCGCTGAATACCCCCGAGGGAGATGGACTTCTGCGGATAACGCTCCCTTCCGTGAGCGCGACGGCGGTCTCGAACGGCGCTCTCGGGGACGGATTTCTGGAAGGATTCCACGTCGTTCGCGCCCCTGATGAAGGCGTCTTCGTGGATATTCTCTCGCGGGAGGCGTTCTCTTACCGCGTCATCGAGCTGACGGATCCCGCCCGCCTCGTCGTGGACTTCGAGAGCGCGGGGACGAGGACGGATCTCCCATCGCCGTCTTCGGGGGGCAGCACCGTCCTCGTCGAGCCCAGGCGCGGGGAGCGGGTCTCGAACCCTCTAATCGTCAGCGGCTATTCGCGCAACTTCGAGGCTGCAAACGAGATAGTTCTGCTTGACTCCTCGGGAGAAGTGCTCGCTCGCCAGAGCGTCGCGAGCAACGATTGGAGCGCGACGTGGGGTCACTTCGAGGCCACGCTGGACCTGCCGGAGTTTCGGGGAGAAGGAACGTTGAGGGTCGGCTCCCCGAGCGCCCGCGACGCAAGTTTCAAAGGAGTTGAGATCCCGGTGTACGCGACCGGCCAGGTCTGAGCCTCGATCACGCCAGCGACCCGATGAAGTGGTCCGGATTCGGCTCCTCGCCGGTCGCCCTCGCGACGGTGGCCCGCCAGTTCTCTCTCGCTCCGGGGCCGAAGACCGCTTCGATCAGGTAGCGCCCTCCCATCTCGCTCTCGAAGAACGGTCCTCGGGTGATGTTCGCCTCGATGTAGTCTCGAAGCTGGGTCGAGATCAACTCTCCTATCACGTAGTTGTGGTAGTAGACGGGGGCGATGGCGACGTGTATCTTCGCCGCCCAGTCCGGTTCGTCCCTCCCCGCGGGACGGCGCGCGAACTGTATCTCCTCGACGAGGTCCCACCACAGCGAGTCGAGATCCTCGCGATCCGGATCCTCATACAGCGCCTGCTCGAAGCGGTACATCACGAGCGCCCACCTCATGAAGACGAGCTTGTCCAGCCGGTTTATTCGACGGAAGACCTTTCCCACTTCCTCCGGCACTCCGGCGACCTTCGAGAGCCAGGTCGGGTCGTCCGCGAGCGACCCCATCATGAGGGCGATGGCCTCGGTGGTGTTCGTGTGAGCGACCGAGCGCAGGAAGAACGGCAACGTCGGGTCTATGTGCTTGTCGTAGACGGCGTGACCGAATTCGTGGAGGAGGGTGTCCATCCAGTAGTGGTCCGGCCTGACGTTCGCCAGCACCCGCACGTCGTAGGGATAATCTCTCCCGACGTGCAGGCAGAAAGCGTGCTGGTCCTTGCCGGGGCGCTCGCGGAGGTCGCTCTTCGAGAAAACGTCCCGCACCTCGAGTCCCAGGCCGTCGTAGGTCTCTCGGATCAGGGCTTCGAGGTCTTTGTCCCGAAAATGTTCGTCGAGGCCGTTCGCCGCTCCAGACGAAGCCGCTTCCTGTTTGCAACTCTGGAAAAACGGGTCCGACAGATGCCACGGCATGACGGAATCCGCGCCGAACTTCTCTCTCAAGCCTTTGTCGAGGGAGTCTTTG
>JBOHBL010000992.1:0-1440 GCA_050698295.1 Rubrobacteraceae bacterium
CTCCCGAACCCGCCGGGCATGGAATTCTCCGCCCGGATCCGGCATCAGTTGGAAAGAACCACTTTCATCGCATCATTGCTCGCCGCGTCCGAGAACACATCGTACGCGTCCATGATGTCGCCGAGGCCGAAGGTGTGGGTGGTGAAGGCCGTCGGGTCGAGGCGGCCTTCGGAGACGAGCTTGAGAAGCGTCGGGGTGGAGTTCGTGTCAACGAGTCCGGTGGTGATGGTTATGCTCTTTATCCACAAAGTTTCGAGATGGAGGGTCGCGGGCGCGCCGTGGACCCCGATGTTGGCGACCCGTCCTCCGGGTCGCACGAGCTCGGTGCATAGCTCGAAGGTCTCCGGGATGCCGACCGCCTCCATCACCGTGTCGGCGCCGAGACCGTCGGTCATCTCCATGACCTTCTCGACGGCGTTTTCGGAGGCGTTGTTTATCGCGGTGTCGGCGCCGAGCTTCGTGGCGCGGTCGAGCCTTCCTCCGTCCATGTCTATGGCGATGACGCAGCCCGGCCCGTAGAGTTTGGCGGTCATTATGGCGGCGAGACCCACCGGCCCGGCGCCCACGACGGCGACGGTGTCACCCGGCTTCACGCCGCCGTTTATCACCCCGATCTCGAATCCCGTGGGGAGTATGTCGGCGAGGAAGAGGACTTGCTCGTCGGTGAGACCTTCGGGTACTTTGTAGAGGCCGTTGTCGGCGAACGGTATGCGCGCGTACTCGGCCTGCGTGCCGTTGATGAGGTGACCGAGGATCCAACCGCCGCCGTTGAGGCACTGGCTGTACATCCCGCGCTTGCAATACGCGCACCGCCCACACGCCGAAATGCACGAGATGAGAACCCTGTCCCCCGCCTCGACACTCCGAACCCCTGACCCCACCTCGACAACCGTCCCAACCGCCTCATGCCCGAGCGTTCGGCCTTCGTCCACGGTAGGGACATCGCCTTTGAGGATGTGGAGATCGGTGCCGCAAATAGTGGTCGTGTCTATTCGGACTATCGCGTCATCGGCCCCTTCGATGCCGGGATCGTCGACCGACTCCCACTTCTTCTCGCCCGGCCCGTGATAAACGAGTGCTTGCATGTTCCATTCTCCTTTCCTTGCCTTTGTTTGTTCACTGTATTGCTTTGCGATTTTTCGGGCAAGCCGCGCCTCCCGGTTTGTCGGCTTTTTCCGAGGATGTCGGAAACTGGATCAAGTATCTCCAGGTCATGCTTGATCATTGGTTGGATGAATCGTCGCCTTGCCTGGGAGCGTGGGCATCCTCTCATGCGGGCAGGATGCCCGCATGAGAGGAAAGCCGTCTTCTTTAATCGGCGGCGGACCACAGCGCGGGAAGGATCTCGCCCGCCGAGCCGCGAAGCGCGTGATGAACGTGAGGCGTGAGCGGCGTTTCGTCGGGGTTGACTTCGACGACGAGCGCGCCGCGATCCAGCGC
>JBOHBL010000993.1:0-2379 GCA_050698295.1 Rubrobacteraceae bacterium
CCGTTGCGACCCTCGGAACGGCCATGACGCCCGCTCATCTCCGGACCCTGAGTGGTTACGCCGACAAAATCTACGTTCTTTTCGACCCGGACGCGGCGGGCGAGAAGGCGGTCGAGCGCGCATCCGCGACCGCGGCGGATCTCAAGCTCGACCTCCGGGTCCTGCGCTTGACGGAGGATCCCGCCGACTGGCTGCTGGAGAACAACCCCGAGGATTTCAGAGCCCTGCTCGAAGAGGCCGAGTCGGCGCTCGCTTATGTGTTTCGACGCAAGGCCGAGCTGGCGCGCGGCTCGGACGCGGCGGGAAGGTCTCGTATTCTGCAAGAGATCAGGGACCTGTTGGGACAGATAGAGGACCCCGTTTTCCAGCAGGAAGCCCGCCGCCTGGCGACCGAGTCGCTGGGAGTCAGGCCGGAGGCTCTGCGGAGTACAAAACCCCGAACCGCCTCTCCCGCGCCGAATTCCACCGGCGAATCCGGACAGACCGGGGAACCCCTGGATCAGGCGGGCCGTGACGTGCTCGCCCTGATCCTCGCCCGCCCGGACCTCACCGCCGGCCTGATCGAGAGCGGAGTCGAAACCCCCGGTAGCCGGGACCCCTTCGTCCTGATGCCGGACGATTTCGGAAAGGAAGGCCACGCCAGGCTCTTCGCCCTCCTCGCGAAACACGCCGGAGAAGATCTCGACCCTCTTTTCGCGGACGAGGAGGCCCGCCCTTTTATGGACCACATCGGCGCTCTGGCCGCAGCGGGGGAGAAACTTTACCCCACCGAATCCTCCGTCCGCGAAGCCTGGTTGAGGCTCGGCATCCTGAGCAGGCAACGCAAGATGAGGGACACCGAAGACTTCGACGCGAAGGAAGAGCTGCGGGAAGAGCTGCAGAACCTCAAAGAAGCCCTGCGCTCGATCACGGCTCCGTCTTGAAGCGGCTACCCTCTGCTCGTATAATCTCTCACGCTGCTTTCCCCTGTAGCTCAATAGGCAGAGCATCTGACTGTTAATCAGAGGGTTGCTGGTTCGAGTCCAGCCGGGGGAGCTTCGGGATTGCGAAACCGCATCCCCACGGGCCCATAGCTCAGTCGGTTAGAGCATCCGACTCATAATCGGACGGTCCCAGGTTCGAGTCCTGGTGGGCCCACAAAACTACCGCGCTTTCCCTGGGAGCACGAAATTCTTCGCCTCAACTCACCCCCGAATTGAGAAAACATCAATATGTTGACGCCCTTCATCTCCCACCGCCACATGTAGCGGTTTTTCGGTTTTCAGCCTCCTTCCCTCCGCGCGCATTTCGCGGATCTCTTAGCTTCTTTTATAGGGGTTCCTAAACCCTACGGGGGAGGGATCAAAAAGCCTTTAGGGTCAAAATTCCGCTTTGGGAGTGGTCCGAGGCGTATGAAGATTGCGTATTTATCGCGCGTATGCCAGAATTTCGGCATTCGTGGGTCAAAGTGGAACGTAGTGGGAGGACAGGACCCTGGCCCTTTTAGGCGAGTACGAGCACACGCTGGACGAGAAAGGGCGCTTGACCCTCCCTTCGCGGCTCCGGCCTTACTTTGATGGTGGGATCGTGGTGACCAAAGGCGTGGATCGTTGTTTGTTCGCATTTCCGCCTGAGGAGTGGTCGGCGTTCAAGGCGAACATAAAGGCCAATGCGGACCTTTCGTCGAGGGGGCGTCAGCTCTCGCGGATGTTCTTCTCGATGGCGTTCGAGGCGACGTTGGACCGTCAGGGTCGAGTTTTGATCCCCACGAAGCTCGCGCGGTACGCGGGGCTTAGCAAGGACGTGACGATAACCGGAGTGGATGATCGGTTGGAGATCTGGGACACGGATGAGTGGAACGGCTACCTCACCGGAGCCGACGAGTCCTTCGCGGAGATCATCGAAGAGTTCGCCGGCAGGGAGCTGGGGGCGTGATGGCCGCGGGCCACTACCCGGTGATGCTCGAAGAAGCCGTGGACGCCCTCGCCGTGTCGGAGGCTCAGATCATCGTGGACGCCACTTTCGGGGGCGGCGGGCACACACGCCTGATCCTCGAAAAGCTCCCGCCCGGCGGGCGGGTCTTCGGCATCGACCGGGACCCGCAAGCTGCCGAAAGGGCGTCGGACCTCCTGAGGGACCGGCGCTTCACTTTTGTTGCCGGCGCTTACGACGAGGCGCTCCGGGAGATGGTCGAAGGGGGGGAGAGGATCGACGCGGTCCTCTTCGACCTCGGGCTTTCGAGTTATCAGGTGGACGACCCCGAGCGCGGCTTCAGCTACGTCAACGAAGGGCCGCTGGATATGAGGTTGGATCCGGACTCGGGAACCTCGGCGGCCGACTTTCTCAATTCCGCCGACCGGCGGGAGATATCGCGCGTCCTGTTCGAGTACGGCGATGTGC
>JBOHBL010000994.1:0-6093 GCA_050698295.1 Rubrobacteraceae bacterium
GTGAAGGTGTCGTAACCGTAGCCCTCCTGGGCCGCGCGCTCGGCGTGGCTCGACCCGACCGGGTAATAAGAACTCTCCACGGTGTCGTGGGAGAAGAAGCCGTAGATCCCCATGTCCTCCGAATGACGCTCGGAAGCCACCGAAAGCGGCGCCGAGAGCGAGAGCGTCCCCAGACCGTTCTCCTGACGGTAGGCGTTGATCAGCTCGACCGCCTCCAACTCCGCCGCATCATAAGTCTGCGCCCCGGCCCGATCCGGCACTCCCAATACCGCGAAACAACCAAACACCGCTAATATGGCGATGGCATGCCTTCCCGTCCTGCACATGTTCCCCCTCCAACATTAGCTCCTCCCGGACTTCCCTTCTTACGCCGTCCAGGCTTTACGCAGACGGCAGTTTAACGGTGTGTTTTGCCGTGTCAAGTTGCATATAAAACTTGAACCTGTCCTTGAGATATGCGCTGTACCTCAACTTGAGGTTGCGACTCCATCAGAGTTGCCGGGGGATCTCCCGCGAGACGGAATACCGGTCCATTGCGGACGAGCGTTATGTTATCTTTTACGGGTGAAATCGGCGTTTGAGGGAAAATTCTCGGGTAAGGTTCGAGCGAGGCGGCGCCTCTTCGTTACCGTCGTTGGGGTGATGGTCTCGTTATGTACGTTCGGCTTGTACGTCGCGACGCTGGCTCCGACGGTGCTTTATTACGAGCGTCCGATCCTTCTGGATTCGGCGATGTTGCAGGTGCAGGCGATAGTGCTCGGGATACCGGGCGGGACGGGCAGTCCTTCGTGGGTGATGCTGACTCATCTCTTCACGCACCTGCCGGTCGGCGACCCCGCTTACCGGACGAACCTCTCTTCGGCGGCGTACGCGGCCTCGGCGGTCGGGATGGTTTACGTGGCCGGGTACCTCTTGAGCCGTAAAGTTATCGCGGCGGCGGTCGGGGCGCTGGCCTTCGGGTTCGGGACGACGTTGTGGAGTCAGGCGGTGATGGCGGAGGTCTATCCTTTGAACGCGGTGTTGGTCATGCTCCCCATCATCGCCCTGCTCGTCTGGCGGGAGACGCGGAGAGACCGCTACCTGCTCTTCGCCTGCTTTCTCATGGGCTTCGCTCTCACCAACCACATCACCAGCGGACTCGTCGTCCCGGCGGCGTTTATTTTTGTCGGCCTCGTCGAGTGGAGGAAGCTCGTCGAATGGAGGCTGGCGATAAAGGGAGCGGGATTGTTCTTTGTCGGACTTCTGCCGTATTTGTACCTCCCTGTACGGTCTTCGATGAACCCGCCGCTTGACGAGTGGAGTCCGACGAACTTCGAGCGGTTCTGGTATCTGGTGAGCGGGGGGGACCACCACGTCAACAGCTTCGCCTTCGGTCCTGCGGAGATACCGGGCCGCTTCGCGCTCTACCTCGACTACCTGTTCCAGAACTTCCACTGGAGCCTCGTCATGGCCGCCATCGTCGGGATGGCGCTCATGGCGATAAAGGACCGGCCCGCCGCGGCGCTCCTCTTCTTTCTGTGGGCGGGGTGGACATTTCACGCCATCGAGTACGAGATCTTCGACTTCAACCTCTACTTCATCACGACTTACACGATGGCGGCGCTCATGGTCGCCTGCGGAGCGGCCGGTATTCTGGAGGCCGTCGAGGACTTTCTAGCGAGGTTCCCCGACGCGGCGCGGATCGCCGCTGTCGGAGCGGTTTCGGTCTTGTTGCTGGCGTTGCCGGTGGTCAAGCTGCCAAACGCCTACGCCGAGAACGACATGAGCGAGGACTATCAGGGGCGCGAGACCATCGAGGCGGTGGCGGAGAACGCGGAGCCGAACGCAATGGTGCTCCACCACCGGAGCAGCCTCTGGTACATGGTGCTGGTCGAAGAGCGGAGGCGGGATCTCACGCTCGCCGACCCCTGGCCGCCCGGACGCGCCCGCCACACCGACATCGTCTGGCCCGACGACATAGACCACGTCACGACCAACCTCCGCTACGGGACCAACGACCACACCGGCGTCTCGACGGCCAGGACCGCCGGCAGAGACGGAGCAGCCGTCTACATCCTCGACCAGGAGAGCGCAGGCCCTCAGAACTTCGAGGACGCCGGCTTCGACATCTTCCACGTCGAAAACATCCTCTTCGAACTCATCCCGCCCGACAGCGAAAGCTACGCGGCGCCCGAAGAAGACATCGCCAGCGCGGATTAAGTATTTCCAGGTTGAACTTGAGAGAAGGTGGCTTTTTCCTGGGGGCGCGGGCATCCTGCCCGCATGAACGGAAGTATCTGTATCGCGGGCCGGAAGCCCGCGCTCCCAGGGGTGATCCATACGCATCAAACTCAGCCTGCGGATGCTTAGCCCGGATGCTTCGCTCCGGGCGCCGGGAGTGTTCTCGACCTTCCGCTGTCAGCTCCCGGAGACGACGGGGACTTCCACGCCCTCGAAGGTTCCGTCGCGCGCGCTCGGAGCGCCGACCTGGAGCGTGGCCTCGCCCGTGAAGGCGGGGAATTCGAGCGTCCCCTCGAAGTAGCCCCAGGTCTCGGTCCAGTCATTCGCCAGAACGACCTGCTCGGCCAGCGGCTCTCCGCCGGGACCGAGGAGCCGGATGGTGGTCGAGGCTTCGAAGTTGCGGGAGTAGCCGCTGACGGAGAGCGGACTCGCTATCGTCTGTCCCGGCCTCGGCGCCATGACGACGTTCGATCCTCCTTTTGTCGGCAGCGGGATGGCGAGGTCCACGCTCGCCGGGCGGAGGTCGATCGCGAGCCGTCCGGGATTTTCTAGCTCCAGCACTCGATACTGGAATGCTCCGGTGGCGAAGATGTCCACGAAAAAGCCGCCCTCAGGCGCCCGGACGACGTAGAAATCGGCCAGGATCCCAGCCCCGAAATCTCCTCCCGAAACCGCGGTGGAGGTGAGTCCGGGGAGGTAAATTCTGACGTACCCTTCTCCGGTCGGGCTGACGAGACTCCACCGGGGGACCCCGGAGGCCGCGGAGCCGCCGGAGCCGAAATCCATGACGGCCCGCTCGTAGCCCTCGTGAACCCCGAACCTGACTTCGCTTATGCTCTCCGCCGCGCCGGTCTCTCCGCCGCCCGCTTCCGGCGCCGCCGTGAAGGACGATCCTTCTTCGGCTTCCAGAACTTCCTCCCGCACCGCGCCCGAGGTGGTCCCGGAGTTCGTGTTCTCGGTGGTCGCTTCTTCTGACGGGGAGGGGATCGGCTCCGCCGTCGTCTCTTCGGGGGGCTGCTGCTCCGTGGCGGCTTGCGTGGTCTCTTCCGGCTGGCCGCAGGAGACGAGTACGATGTATACGAGGATGGTCAGGAGCGTGGCTGCGAGGCGTTTCATCGCTGGATCATCGCGCCTATCGGTACATCTTGAGTTCGATGCGGTATCCGTCCGGGTCCCGGACGTAGAGCGCGGGTCCTCGCCCCCTCGCTCCGACGATGTTGTCGAACTCCTTCTCGACCTCCACGCCTTTGTTCCGGAGGTCCTCCACGACCTCATCCAACCCCGTCCCCTCGACCACGAGCGCGAGGTGATCGTAGCCGCCGGTCGAGCCTCCCTCGAACCCCGCGTCCGGGACGAGGTGTAGTATGAAGTCCTCCGTCACCCTCAGCGAAACGAGAGGCTGCTCCCCACGCTCGTACTCCTCCATCCCGAACGGCTCGAAACCCAAGACGTCTCGATAAAAAAAGAGCGAAGCATCGAGGTCCCTCACCCGCCAGTTCGTGTGATCCGCGCCCGTGATCCTCACCAAAAACCTCCTCGCTCGACGCCCAGATTTTAGACCACGAGCCTTGTGCCGTGCTTGCAACGATTTGCTACAATAACTTTTATGAAAGTCGGAATCGTGGGATTGCCGAACGTCGGCAAGTCGACCGTGTTCAACAGCCTGACGAAGGCCGGAGCGGAGGCGCGGAACTACCCGTTCACGACGATAGACCCGAACCTCGGGGTGTCGGTTGTGCCGGACGGGCGTCTGGACGCTCTGGCGGAGGTCTCGAAGAGCGGGAACGTGGTGCATGCGACGGTGGATTTCGTGGACATCGCGGGTCTGGTGAAGGGGGCGAGCGTGGGCGAGGGGCTCGGCAACCAGTTCCTCGGCAACATCCGCGAGCGCGACGCCGTGGCTCATGTCGTCAGGTGCTTCGAGGATGATAACGTCGCGCACGTGCATGGAGGCGTGGACCCGGTTGGGGACATCGAGACGATAAACACCGAGTTGTTGCTTGCCGATTTGTCCACCATCGAGCGCCGTCTGGAGCGCGTGAGTCGGACCGCCAAGAGCGGCGACGCGAAACTCAGGGCCGAGGCCGGCGAACTCGAGAAGCTGCGTGATCATCTTTCGAGCGGGACTCCGGCGAGAGCTTTCTCGGCGACCGAGGCGATAGAAGAAGCGATGGGCACGCTCATAAGCGCCAAGCCGACATTGTACGTGGCGAACGTTGACGAGGAGTTCGTCGCGGAGGGGAACGAACACAGTTTCGCCGTCGAGGATTTCGCGAAGAGCGAGGGAGCCGAAAGCGTCCGGCTCTCGGCGAAGCTGGAGGCCGAGGCGGCGGAGCTTGGCGAGGAAGAAGCTCGCGAATACCTGGGGATGCTCGGCGTCGAGACGACGGGTTTCGAGGAGTTTGTTCGGAGCGCGTACAAACTCCTCGGCCTCATCACGTTCTTCACCATCAGCGAGAAAGAGAGCCGGGCGTGGACCGTGGGGGAAGGCGCGACGGCGAGGAAGGCCGCGGGGAGTATCCATACGGACATGGAGCGCGGCTTCATCGCCGCGGAGGTCGGCAACTGGCGCGACGTCGTGGCGGCCGGTTCGTGGAGCAAGGCCAGAGAAGAAGCCAAAGTCCGCCTTGAAGGGCGGGATTACGTCGTCAGGGACGGGGATACCGTCCTGGTGCGGTTCAATGTGTGAGGCGGCTTGCTTGGCGCAAGCCGGGCTTCAGGTTTATGTTCGGCGCGGAGTGGGCTTCGAACGGTGACGCCTTTCGCGCCTTTCACGAAACCTCTCTCCGAGGCGAAGGTCGCGCTCGTGACGACGGGAGGGGTTCATTTGCCTGAGCAGGAGCGTTTCGATATCGACGACTTTCTGGGGGACTGTTCTTACCGGGGGATCCCATCCGATGCCGAAGAACTCACGTGGACTCACGCTTATCACGCCGAAGACCGCTCCGACCTCGACTGCGTGTTTCCACTGTGGACGACGCGGAGGCTTGTAGAAGAGGGGGTCGTTGGTTCTATCAACCGGCGACACTTTTCGTTCATGGGTGCGATCCACGATGCGGGGCCCCTGATCGAGGATACCGCCCCCGGAGTCGCCAAAAAGCTCGTCGAAGACGAGGTGGATGCCGTTTTTCTCACCCCTTCGTGACCTTTGTGCCATCGGTCGGTCGGGCTGGTGAGTGAGGAAATAGAGCGGGCCGGAATACCGACCGTCGCGATCTCCATGGAGAATGGGGTCGAAGCCCCCAGGGTCGCTCGCGTCCGGTTTCCGTACAACTTTCCGATGGGGGAGCCGGGTGACGCGAACCGGCATCGGGAAGTCGCGGTCGCGGCGCTCTCGTTGCTGGAGAGCCTCGAAGAGCCGGGAGAAAAAGTCCTGCCTTTCGAGTGGAGAGAGTGAGGAGTTTGGCAACCTCGCTCTCCTCCGTCGCGTATACTCTTCGTAGATAAAAAGAGTCGAATGCGAAGGTGAGTGGCGTGGCGTTATTGATCCTGTTTCTGGCGGCGGTTTTCGCGGTCTTCTTCATATTCCTGCTGCCGATACTGTTCTCGTTGCAGGCGGTCGGGAGTCTGTTGGTCTATCCCGGACAACTCAAAGCGATGTTCGGGAACAAAATACTGCGTCGCAACCACGCCCTCGAACACGCGACCATCTCGGTGATGATGGAGAAGGAGCCGGGCCGCAGGTTCAACGGATTCTCCACCGACGACGGTTTCTTCGTGCAGGGCGTGAGGTCCATCGAAGAGGTCGATGCGGCTTCGAGGGAAGCCCTGCGGAGGCTCCGGGACGGAGACAAAAAGCTCGCCATTCACCGCAACTGCGGAACCACGATAGTCGCGGCGAACCTGCTCGCGGCGATCTTCTTCCTCGGGGCG
>JBOHBL010000995.1:0-7145 GCA_050698295.1 Rubrobacteraceae bacterium
TTTGTTGATCGCTACACTTTCCATATGGAGCTCCGCCTCCTCCGTGGTGAAGGTTCTCAGTTGCTTTTTCTTACCACGATTCGGCGGAGCTTCTTCCTTACGTCCTAGAGTTGTGGGTAATCACCAGTAAAAACTTGTCTTGACTCCGAATCAGTGCCGACAAGATCGGGGACAGCGTCATCGTCTCCAGACGCTTGAGTACGGAACAGCAACGTATCGGGCAATTCAACGTCAGCCTGTCTGGCATATCGCAGGAATGCACGCTGCGCGACCGAAGAGCGGTTGAGAATGTAATTGAGCGCCTCGGTTGCAACATTCTCAGGCTGTCCACTCCTGCTCGCAAGATGCCCGAATAAGCTATCGTTTTGCACAAATACTCCCCAAATTACGCGAGCGTATCTTCGCCACCGTCACCCGATGGAACTCTCCACCGTATACCCTTCGAGGCGGCTCTTCACCGCGTTGAGGAAACGGAGCGCCACCCCACCATCGAAAATTCTGTGGTCGAAGGAAACTTCGAGGTTCATCATCGAACGCACGACGATAGCGTCCCCCCATTCCTCCATCACGACCGGACGCTTTATTATCGCCTCGGCGGACAGTATCGCCGCCTGCGGGTGGTTGATTATCGGCGTTGAGACCACGCTTCCCAATGCGCCGGGATTATTCACGGTGAACGTTCCTCCGGCGATGTCGTCCGGAGCGAGTTGCTTGCTTCGAGCTTTCTTTATGACCTCGTTCGATTTTCGCGCCAGTCCGACGATTCCATAGTTGTCCGCGTCTTTTATGACCGGCACGATTAGAGCGCCTTCTTCGAGGTCCACAGCGACGCCGATGTTCGTTTGCTTGCGAAGGACTATGCGATCCTCGTCCCACACCGAATTCACAATGGGGTATTCCTTCAAACTCTCGGCGACCGACTTTATGATGAACGGAAGGTACGTGAGGCTCACGCCCTCGCGTTGTTTGAAGGCTTCCTTGTGCGTCTCGCGCAGCTTCGCGAGATTCGTCATGTCCACCTCGACCATCGTCCAGGCGTGAGGGGCCTCGCGCTTGCTCGTGGACATGCGGTTCGCTATCGCTTTTCGAATGCTCGTGAGCTCCATGACTTCGTCGCCTTCGTGGATTTCGACGCGGGCGGCGGGCGCGGCTTTCGGCGCTGGCTCCGGGGCTTCGGGAGGGGCGAAGTATTCTCTCTCTTCGCGGAGTCCCGGAGGAGCGTACTCTTCGAGTCCGGCGACGCGCGCTTCGATGTCCTTTTTCGTGACGCGACCCCCGATGCCGGTGCCGGAGATCGAGGAGATGTCCACCTCGTGTTCGGCGGCGAGACGGCGGACCACGGGCGAGGAACGGGTGAGACGGAGTTCCTCGACGCTCATGGCGTCGCGCCCGTTGCCGGAATCGGGCCTCGGAGCCGTGGATGGCTTCGTCCCGGCCCCCGTCGCCACGGGTTGGGCGGCGGTGCCGGCGGCGGGGAACTCCTCGGTCGGACCGGCGGAAGCGTCGTCTTCCTTCGTAAGCGCGGATTCCACTTCACCTTCGACGGCGACGAGCGCGATCTCGGTCCCGACATCCACCGTGTCGCCCTCCGCGACGAGGAGCTTTTCGAGCTTTCCGGCGAGCGGCGACGGGAGTTCCGCGCTCACTTTGTCCGTATCGACTTCGGCGATGGGTTCGTCTTTCTCTATTTCCTCGCCCTCGGACTTGAGCCAGCGGGCTATGGTGCCTTCGGTCACGCTCTCCCCGAGCTGGGGCATCGTTACTGGTTTCGACATCTTCCCCCCTAGTACCGCGCCAGCTCGAGCATCTTCGCTTCGATCTCCTCGACCCCCGGCACGAAGTAGTCCATCAGCGGCTTCGCGAACGCCGCCGCCGGAACGTCCGGCGCCCCAAGCCGCATCACCGGCCCATCCAGCCACTCGAAGGCTTCCTGAGAAACGATGGCCGCTATCTCCGCCGACACCGAACCCGTTATGTTCGCCTCCGATACGACGAGGAACTTGCCCGTCTTCTTCGCTGAAGCGAGGATCGTCTCCCGATCCAACGGATACAACGACAGCGGCTCGACGACCTCGGTGGAGATGCCATGCTCGTTCGAGAGCTTTTCGGCGACTTCGAGGACGTGATGGAGCATCAGCCCGTAGGAGACCACGGTCATGTCCGAGCCTTCGCGGTGGACTTTGGCGTTGTCTATCGGGAGGGTGTACTCGTCCTCCGGGACTTCCTCCTTGAGCATCCGGTACGTGCGTTTGTGTTCGAAGAAGAGGACGGGGTTGGGGTCGCGTATGGCGCTTTTGAGGAGTCCTTTGGCGTCGGCGGGATAGGTTGGAGCCAGAACTTTCAGGCCCGGCGTGTTGCAGAAGTACGCTTCGACCGATTGAGAGTGATAGAGCGCGCCTCCGTGGACGGCGCCGTAGGGGGCGCGGATCGTTATGGGGACGTTCCACGCGCCGTTCGAGCGCCAGTAGAAGCGGGCGGCTTCGGAGACTATCTGATCGAAGGCCGGCGGGATGAAGTCCGAGAACTGTATCTCCGCCACGGGGCGCATCCCGTTCACCGAAAGCCCGATGGCCGAACCGACGATGAGACCTTCGGCGAGCGGCGTGTCCATCACCCGGTACTCGCCGAACTCTTTCTGCAGACCTTCGGTGACGCGGAAGACGCCGCCCGCGCGTCCAACGTCCTCGCCCATGACCATGACCGTCTCGTCGGAGCGCATCTCCTCGGAGAGACCGTCCTGTATCGCCTGGAGGAGCGTCTTCGTCGCCACCTTAGTTCTCCTCCGCGTAGACGCCGCTCAATACCGACTCCGGATCGGCGAACGGAGCGTTCTCGGCGTAGTCGCTCGCCTCGGAGACTTCCGCCTTTATCTCGGCGTTTATTTGTTCTTTCTTTTCGGAGTCGAGGAGTTCGTTCTCTTCGAGGTAGTTCTCGAAGCGGAGGATCGGGTCCTTCAACCTCCACTCCTCTATCTCCTCGATCTCCCGATACCGCCGGTCGTCGTCGTCGGAGGAATGGGCCGTCATCCGGTACGTCTTCGCCTCGATGAGCGTCGGCCCGCCTCCGCGACGAGCGCGTTCCACAGCCTCCTTCGCCACCTCGTAAACGGCCAGCACGTCGTTGCCGTCCACCGCGACGCCGGGGAAGTCGTAGCCCTCCGCCCTTTTGGCGATGGAGCCCGCGACCTGCTTCTCCTCGGGGATGGAGATGGAATAGACGTTGTTCTCGATCAGGAATATGACGGGGAGGTCGTGGACGCCGGCCATGTTCATCGCCTCGTGCCAGCCGCCGCCGCTGGTGGACGCCTCGCCGCCGCACGTGAGCGCAACCCCGTCCTCGCCGCGCATTTTGAAGGCGAGCGCCGCTCCCGCGGCCTGCGGGAACTGCACTCCGATGGGCGCGGAGGAGGTGACGATGTTCAGCTCCCGCTTCGAGAAGTGGCCCGGCATCTGGCGTCCGCCGCTTGAGGGGTCTTCCTTTTTGCCGAGAAGAGACAAAAAATGGTCTTTCGGCGTCATGCCGAGGGTCGTTACGATGCCGAAGTCCCGGTAGTAGGGGAAGACGTAGTCGTAGCCGGGGCGCAGATGGACGGCGGTTCCAACCTGAGCGGCTTCCTGGCCCTGACAGGAAATAACGAACGCCGCCTTGCCCTGGCGGTTGAGGATCCAGGACCGTTCATCCGTCCGCCTGGCGAGCAGCATCTGTCGGTGGATCCTTAGTAGCTCCGCCTCGTCCAAACCCAGGTCCTCGTGACGAGCCCTGATTCTCTCCATAGCCATGAGCATTCCTCCTGTGTTTCACTCTCCCCGAGAAGGGCGCTGCCGACTTCCAAAAGTCTATCCTATCAAACCACGCGAGCTTCAGGCATCAGGTTTTTGGGGAAGTGCGGGACGAGACCCTCGTCCACCGACACCCGCTCGCCGTGCCGGACGGGGCGCCCATTCCACACCGCGCCGTAGTCCGCCGTCACTCTGGCCCGCACACAACGTTCGCTAAAGTCATCCACAACGGCCCCGGTCTGGCGCAAGGTTTTGTCTGAGAACCGGGTCATGTCGCTGCGGTTGCGCTGCCTGTCCCTCCCCATTACTCAGTAGGAAAGGTGAGCCCGTGCTCTTCGCACAAACGCTCTACGCTGTCGTAATCGATCTCTATCCCGTACCGGGCATCGAGAGATGGGGCCGGCTCACCGGCCGTTGACTCTGGATCCTCGGCCGCTTCCTCGAACAGATGCTCGAAGCCTCCGGGGGAGATGATCTCCAGGATCCGGCACGGCCCGTCGCCGGCGTTCCAAAAGGCGTGCCACTGGTCGCGGGGCTTGAAGACGAGGTCTCCCTCTTCCGCGTACACGACCTCATCGCCGAGTTGCGCTCCCATGCGTCCCTCGAGGACGTAGCTGTACTCGTCCTCGTTCGTGTGGCGATGAAGCGGAGCGGCGAGCGTTCGCGGGGGGATCGGATGCTCGACGAGGGAGAACCCTCCGCCGGATTCCTCGCTGTAGATCATGAACCGAACACCAAGGGATCCAAGATCGACGGCTTTCCCGTCGCCCGGCCCGATGATGCGTGGACCCTGGGAGGCCTCGAAGCGACGAGGCCCGGAAGTCGCCGCGTTGTCGGAAGGCGGTATTTGTTCCATAGTTTTTCTCCTTTACGGCAGTTGCCTCTTTCCGCAACCCACTCTCGCGCCGACGACCATGCGGATACGGGTACGGCACCCGATAGCTCGCATCGCTTTTGTACTCGTCGGTCTTCATCGTATCTCCACCTCGGCCTCGATCTCGACGGGTATCCCCAGCGGCAACCCCGCCATGCCCACCGCCGAGCGGGCGTGATCCCCCGCTACGGGTCCGTACACTGAGAGGATCAAGTCCGAGAACCCGTTTATGACGTTGGGCTGCCGGTCGAAGCCCGGCGCGGAGTTGACCATCCCGAAGACCCTCAGCCACGCGCCCACCCGGTCGAGGTCGCCGAGTTCTCGTTCGAGGCTTCCGAGCATCGCCAGCGCGGTCAGCCGCGCCGCCTCGTAGCCCTCTTCCTCGGAGACCTCCGCGCCCACCTTGCCCAGAGGCTCCGCGATGGAGCCGTCGGTGTTCAGCGGGCCGTGGCCGGAGAGGTAGGCGCGGTTCCCGCGCGCCCTCACCCACGAAAAGGGCAGCACGAGTCCGGGCGGGGTCTTCGTAGGCTCAGGCAGCGCGAGCCCCAGCTCCTCCAGTTTCGCTTCCACTTCCACGACTTTCTCCTTTCTCTCGGGCAACGCGCGTCGCTCAGGCATCGCGCATCTTGCCGTCCGGATCTATCGGAAGGTCCGCCGCCTCTCGCAGGGTGACGACGGTCTCCCCGGGCGCGTCGCGGGCCGCGACGTACTCCAGCGGCTCGCTGTCCGCCGGACAGCCCACCAGGTGCGCCAGGTTCGCCGGGATGCAGGCGAAGTCGCCCGGCCCGGCTTCCACGTACTCGTCCATGTCCTCCCCGGCGTAGGCGCGACCGCGCAGGATGTAGACGACGGTCTCGCAGTTGGTGTGCGAGTGGAGGTCGGAGTGGACTCCGGGCGGCACGCGGTGCCTCGCCATGAAGATACCCTCCGAGCCGACCGTCCGGCGTGAGATCGCATCCACGCCCATGACGCCCTGCGGGAGCGTCCGGTCTTCGTAGCCGGGCCGGACGACCCTGATCCTCTCCCCTTCGACGATGGGTTCAGCCGGGTTGGCGCTTCTCTGTGCGTTCATCTTCTTTCCTTTCTATTCGATGGCGGAGAACCCGCCCGTTACATACCGTCGCCGTCCCTACCGCCTCTGCGGCGGGAAATCGGCCCATGTCGCGTTCGGCGTCACGACTTCTCGGGCGGCAAGACCTCCATGTGCTTGCCGATGATCTCCATCATCCGGCGCATCTCCTCCTCGGAGGGCGGGCCTTCCGGCTCGGGCAGGTTGTGAGGATCGTTTATCGGGCGACCGATCTCGCGGATGACTTCCTCCATCACCGCCGGGCTGTGGACGACTATGAACCTGCCCGCCTCATCGCCCACGTTCTTGAAGTTGTGCCACGCCATCGAAGGGATCGAGACGGTGTCCCCGGCTCCGACTTTGACCGCGTTCGGCGCATAGTCCTCATCCACCGTGCTGACCTCGAACTCGCCCTCCTGAAAGAGGAAGGTCTCCGAGTACGCATGCCGGTGAAGGCTCGGGGGACCGCCTCCGGGCGGGACGGTGACTTCGAGGACGAGGAGATCGCCGGACGTGTCCCGCCCCGAAGCCTTGATCGTGGTCACGTCCGCGCCGACGAGCCAATGCTCCCCGCCGCCCGCCCTCGTTACGTATACGGTGTTCATGGAAAATCCTTTCCGTTGCTTGTGGGGTGCGTACTCTCCGCGTTCCATCTCACCGGCAATATCTTGCCTCCAACTCCTTGTCGATCCCCTTTCGCCGCGCCCGCTTCGCCAAAAGGCGCATGATCGGTGCGATGATGGTGAAGATGCCCGGCACCCGGATCTCGGCCCATTCGAGAAGCAGCGCCATGTGATAAAGGTTCTTCGGGATTCCATCGGAGCGGGTCAGGCCGTCCCTCGCGAGGCCGTAGGCGACCATGATGGTCTTCTCGAAGCCGGGCTGGCCGGGCCGCATCTCGCACAGGAACGTAACCGTCTCGTCCGTCGCGTTGTGGAAACGATGCAGCGTGTTCTTCGGAACGATGGCCTTCTCTCCGGCGCGCAGGACGCGCGCCTCCTCGCCCACCAAAACTTCCAGTGAACCCTCGATCACCTCGAAGCCCTCGGAGTATGTCTTGTGGTAGTGGGGCGTCGTCCCGCCGCCGGGCGCGACCTCGACCACCGCCAGCGTTCGCTCGCCGTCCGTCTCCTCGCTCATTTCGAGAAAGGTGGCGGCGTCTTTCTGGACGGGGTTGTAATGCCGCCGCCTGTACAATTGCCTCTCGATGTTTGCTTTTCTTTCCATAGTTTTTCGTCTCCTTTTTGTTCGTCGTGAACGGTTGCGACATGGTCGTCGCTCAAACCGGCGAGAAGGCCGAGGCGAGCATGAGAATCGTGAGAAGGGCCGAGGCCGTGATGGAGAGGGTGCGCGGCCAGTTGTAGCGGACGAGCTCCCGGATCACCGCCTCCTGCTTGCCTCCTTTCTCCAGCCGGGCATGACG
>JBOHBL010000996.1:0-2319 GCA_050698295.1 Rubrobacteraceae bacterium
GCCGTGTACGGATCATGCCCTTCGCTCCTTTCGGCTCGAACGTGTCTCCTGATCGCCCGAGCATTCGTTTTCTCCTTATTCGAGGAGCGGAGCGTCGTGTCCCGCCCATCAGTCACTACCTTCGCCAGCCGAGATCCACTACGGCCTCAGCGGCGGGAAGTCGGCGCAGATGGCCTTCGCCACGAAACTGTCGGCAGTACTGTTATCCTGCACGACCACCCTCCAAGTTCCTTGGCCGAAAGGATCGCTCAGCCGCAGGGTGTCGGGGTCGAAGACCGCCCCGCCACCGCCGCCGCCCAGGACCTTGTCTCCAGAATCGCAGTGCGCGAACACCACTACCGGCGTGCCTCCTCCGGCGGACCCGGATCCCGTATTGGACACCTGGTAGATCCTGTCCTCCGAGATGAAATTGTCCGCGCCTTTGCCGTCTACCTGGTCCGCGTTCAAGTCTTCGACTTTGGTAGCGGAGTCGACCGTCATTGGCGGCTCGCCCGGCTCGACTTGCAGGTCGAGGGCGGGGCCGGTTCCTTCGTTTTCGACCCTGAGCAGCGCGGTGGAGGTATCGCCCACCAATTTGGTGATCTTGTCTATGGTATTGGTTTTGCCCAGCTTGAAGGGATCTCCTGGCACCGCAGCCAGAGCGGTGGTCCCGACGCCAAGCACGATGGCGAGCATCACCGCCATACCCATCATCGTGGCCGTGCCCCTTGCCATCCACAGGCTCCTCGCCAGAATCGTCTTCGCCATTTTCATCATTCGTTCGAGTCCTTTCTCGTTGACGTGACTTGCCTTCGCTGACGTTCCGTTCGTCTACATCCACGCCACCTTTCTTCCATCCTCGGATTTCTTGCGCCGGGATCATGCGGCAGTCTGCGCGGTGGGCTCCGCCACCTCGGCGGCGCCCTTCGGCGCGAAGAATGGCTTCGGCTCTATTGGGAAGACGATGCGGGCTTGCTCGCCGCACAGTTCCAGCGCCTGCTCGATGGAGGGAGCGGTCACCCGCGTCCTCACGGTCGCGGTCCCGTACCTGCGTTTGACGGTGTACGTGATCATGGTCACCTCCCATCGCATCTTCGTGATCGCTATTTGAGGTCTGCCGGGACATCACATCAACTCGAGTGCCAGCAGGCCGGCCAGGGCGAGCATCAGAACGCCCGAGACGCGCTGTATCCAGAGTCTCGCTGTTCCTGTCAGCCATCTCTGGAGGACAGCGGCTCCAAGCCCCACCATGAGGAACCACACCCACGAGGCGCTTATTACTCCGGCGGCGAATTCGATCCGGCTTCCGGCGTTCTGGGCGGCGATGGCCGCGCCGAGGACGCCGACGGTCTCGAGGATGGCGTGCGGGTTGAGCAGGGAGACGCCCGCCGTCTGAGCGACCATCGCCACGGGGCGCGCGAGACCCTGTACCTCTCCGTCTTCGGGGGACGAGCGGAGGGCAATCACACCCATGACGAGCAGGAACACGGCTCCCACGCAGATCAGGACCTCTCTGCTACCCGGTGCGGCGAGGGCCAAAGAGGCTCCGGACGCGCCGAGTATGATGAGCAAGGTGTCGCAGCAGCTAGCCGTTACTATGCCGAAGAAGACCCGAGGGTAGCCGGCCGCCAGCCCCTGGTTCATCACCACGAAGCTCTGCACCCCGACGGGGAACGCCGTAGCCATCCCGAACAACAAGCCGAATACGAAGGCGCTCAAGCCACCGCCTCCTCCGCATTGGGCGAAGCGTCCCGGATCAGCGCCTTCCGCGCGATGGACTTCGGGCTGAAGTGCCGCTCGACCGCTTCGATGGCGACCTCCGGGTCGAAGTCCTTGCACGAGAAGACGTCGAGGTAGACGTCGCCGCTCGCGTCGCAGAAGTGGCCCGTCACCGCGGAGGTCTCGATCAACTGCACCAGCGAGTAGCCGGCTGCCTCGGGCAGGTGCGTCGCGAAGTGTTCGAGGATCGGCTCTCCGTAGGCCACCATGCCGATGGACTCGACGAGATCCTCGCAGAACATCCGGATGGCGCCCCCGTCTCGCACCGCCTCCCTATCGCACGCCGAACAGTCTAGGATCAGGTGTCTTCCCCACATTTGCCGCGTCTCCTTCCAAAGTTGCGGTTGACTACTTTGTTCCGGTGAAAGCCCCGCGAGGCGCGAAGTTCCGCCATCGCGGGATCAGCGCGCCGAACCTCGCCGGGTCCTCTTTCGCGCGCCGGGCAAGGCGGCCTTCCTCGACCGCCCGGATAAACTCGACCCGGCGCCACAGCTCGAACTCGTCCATGTAATGCATCACTCGCCTCACTTTCTTCGATCTCGTGGCGGGGATGGAGCATCC
>JBOHBL010000997.1:0-1164 GCA_050698295.1 Rubrobacteraceae bacterium
GTTCAGGAGGCGAAGCGGATCCGGAAGGCTCTCAACGATCTCTATTCGCGGGAAGACAGCGCGCTCGACCCGGTGATGGCACGGCTGCAGGAAGAGTCCGTTTCGAAGGTCGAGTGGGAAGGATGAGGCGGGGGGAAATCTGGTGGGCCTCGCTGGGAAAGCCCGCCGGATCGGCACCCGGCTATCGCCGGCCCGTCCTCATCGTGCAGTCGGACACTTTCAACGAAACGCCCATCGGAACCGTCGCCGTTATTACTTTCACGTCCAACCCGCGGCTTGCCGCTTCGCCCGGGAATGTCCTCTGCCGCAGGCGGGACACGGCACTCCCACGAGACTCCGTCGCCAATGTTTCCCAGCTCGTGGCCGTCGACAAGAGCGCTCTGACGGTCCGCATCGGCGCCGTTTCCCCCCACATTCTCGACCAGGTCGCGGACGGCTTGCGGCTCCTTCTGGCTCTGTAACGAGCGGCCCTACCCCTCTCCTTTTCCGGCGCTTCCTCTTACTCCTCGGGCGCCGGCTTCACCGGCTCAACGCCGCGGCCGATTCGCCGCTTCTTCCGCTCCTCCTTGCTCCTCTCCTCGCGGGCCCACTTCTCCTGGCGCTTCTTCAAGATCGCCTCGAGGCGAAGCGACAGCCCGGCCTCTTCTCCCGAGGCGCGCGGGCGGTAGTAGCGCCGGCCACGGAGCGACTCGGGGAGGCACTCGATCCCGCCGACCCCCTCCGGCTCGGCGTGCGCGTAGCGGTAACCGTGGCCGTAGCCGACTTCTCGCATCAGGCGCGTGACGGCGTTTCGAATGACGTCCGGCACGGGCTCGGCCGGCTTCTCGGCGACGTCCGTCTTCGCCTCGTTCTCCGCTTCGTACAGCGCGTTCGACTTGGGAGCGAGCGCGCAGTACACGGCCGCCTGCGCGAGCGCGAGCGAACCTTCGGGAAGCCCTAAGAGCTCGAAAGCCTCCTTCGCGTCCAGGGCGACGCGCAGGGCACGCGGATCGGCCAGCCCGACGTCCTCGGAGGCGAAGCGGACGATTCGGCGCGCCAGGTAGAGAGGCTCCTCTCCCGCTTCGAGCATCCGGACGAGCCAATAGACCGTGGCGTCCGGGTCCGACTCGCGCATGGACTTGTGGAGGGCGGAGATGAGGTTGTAGTGCTCCTCCCCCGCCTTGT
>JBOHBL010000998.1:0-3391 GCA_050698295.1 Rubrobacteraceae bacterium
CTCGAAGCCCTCGCCGAAGGCATGAACGACAAGGAAATAGCGCGATCTCTCAACGTCGGCGTCGGGACGGCGCGCGGATACGTGGCGGGCATGCTAAGAAAACTCGGCGCGCACTCCCGGTTACAGGCCCTCGTCCTCGCCGTGCGCCACGGCTTCGTGGAGATCGGGCGATAGCGGTTCTCCTTCGTCGAACCGCGCCGTTAGCAATTAGCCATTAGCTTTTGTCTTTGCTAACGGCTAAAAGCTACAAAAAATCCCCCTCAATTTATAGGGGCGCGCGACCGTACTAAGCTCTAAAGTTTGTCGTATGGAAAAGATGCGCGTCCTTCTCGCCAACGAGCCGCGGGTTTACCGCGAGGTCATCGCCGACGCTTTGAAAAAGCTCCGCCCCCTCATCGAGGTGAGCGCGTGCGAGCCGGAGGATTTGGATCATGAAGTCTCGCGCCTCCGTCCTCACCTCGTCATATGCAGCGAGGCGTCGAGCGCCGTGCGCGATGGTTCCCTCGTCTGGATCCTCCTCTATCCGGACGGCGAAGACGAAGTCGAGATCGGCGGCGCCGGACTCGGGGAAGGCGCGACGCCCCCACCCATCGCGAAAGTCGCCGATCTCCTCGCCGTGGTGGACGAGACGGTACTCTCGCTCGCCCCTCCGCCGGAAGCCGAGGAAAGCCCCGCGGAGGGATAGCCAAAAATCCCTATCAATTTACAGGGGCGGACGAGAAAGCGCCGCTCTAAAGTCAAGGGCATGAGAAAGAAGCCATGCGGCGGGAGCGGGATTTTTCTCCCTCCGGGATACACACGAAAGGAAGAGGATATGTCAGGCGTGTTTCGTTTTTCGGCGGTGGTGTATGCGACGTTGGCGGCTGTCCTGTTCATGGCTCTTATGTCGAGTCCGGCGCGGGCGCAGGAAAACGTCGTCACAGTCGCGGAGTGTACGGAGGCCGAGCTTCGGCAAGCCATCGCGGATGCTTCGGCGGGGACGACCATTGACTTCGGGTGCGACGGGGAGATCACGCTCACCGAAGAGGGCGGAGACACACCGATCGTCATAGACAAGGATCTCACGATAGACGGCGTGGGACGCGACGTTACGATAAGCGGCGGCGGCGAGGTCGGGATTTTTTTCAACACGAATTTGGCGACCTTCACGCTCAAGAACCTGACGCTCACCGAGGGCGCGGGCATTGATCAAGGCGAGGGATTCGGGGGCGGAAGCAGCGGCGGTGGAGCCATATACAACTTCGCGAAGCTCGTGGTCGAGGGGGTTTCCTTCATAGACAACGAGGCTTTCGACGCAGGCGGCGCGATCTATTCTCGAGGGCCGGCCGCGGAGGTGTCCGTCACCGGAAGCACCTTCGAGGGCAATTACGTGACGTGTACCGGCATTTGCAGCACGCACGGAGGGGGCGGCGCCATCGCCGCGCTCGCCGGGGGCGAGACAAACATCACGGACAGCGTCTTTCGCGGCAATACGGCCCTCGGCAAAGACGTCGGCGGAGGAGCCATCATCGGTCGGCGTTCGTTCAGCGCAAGCCAGATCGGGCCGATCTCGATCTCCGGAAGCACCTTCGAGGACAATAAAGCGTTGACGACCAACCCCGATGTACGTTTCCGAAACGGGGGCGGGGCAGTCTCCGTGTTCAACCGCGAACTCACCATCACCGAAAGCGAGTTCACCGGAAACGAGGCTACCAACGCCGACAGCGCGGGAACCCCGGGCGCCGGATTCAATTCGCAGGCATTCGGCGGAGCCGTCCTCATCGAGAGCGAGAACGTACCGGGCGACACCGCCCCGCTCAAAGGGGCGACGATATCCGACACCACCTTCACCGAAAACGCCGCCACGCTTCCCTTCTCACTCGGCGGCGCTTTGTTCATCCTCCGCGCTCCGACCTCGATCTCGAACGCCACCTTCACAAAAAATGTGGCCGAGAGGACGGGCGCCATAGACAACGCCGGAGCATCGGTTTCCATCACGGACTCGACGATTGAAAACAACACCGCCATCGGAGCGACAGGCGAACTCGACACCGCCGGGGGCGTGACGATGGGATCCTCGGGTACGCAAACCATGGACGGGACACAGTTCAAAGCCGAGACCACATTCACCCGCACCACCGTCTCGAACAACGTGAACGGAAACTGCGCGGCCGAGTCCGACGAAGAGATCATAGACGGCGGAGGAAACTCCGAAACCCCCGGAACAAGCTGCGGTTTCAACGGAGCCGAACGGGTCGAGAAGGGTCGCCCGACCGCGCTCGACGACAGGTACGAAATCGAGGACGGCGCGGCGACGCTCACCGTCCCCGCGCCGGGCGTCCTCGAAAACGACACCGACCCCGAGGGCGAGGCCATGAGCGCGGAACTCGTCGGCGAGCCGAGGAGTGGGACGGTCGTCCTCAATGCGGACGGGTCGTTCGTGTATACGCCCGACGCGGGCGCTTCGGGCGACGCGTTCACGTACCGCGTCAAATCCCCGGACGGACTCCGGCAGTCGAGGGTGGCGAGGGTGAGCATAGACTTCACAAGCGAGATCGTCGTGAACAGCGATGCCGACACGGTGGCCGACGACGGCGAATGCACGCTTCGGGAGGCCGTCGCCTCGGCGAACACGAATGCGGCCTCGGGGAGCGAGCCGGGCGAGTGCGCCGCCGGGAGCGGGAAGGATGAGATCACCTTCGATCTCCCCGACGACGCGGAGATCACGCTCGGAGGCGGGCATATCGAAATCCCCTCCGCACTCGCCATTGACGGCTCCGGCGTCGAAAACCTCACGGTGAGCGGCGGCGGGAAGAGCCGCGTCTTCTTTGTGAGCGGCGGTTCGGTGGAGATGAACGACCTCACCATAACGGGGGGCGCGGACGCGGAAGAAGCGGGAACCGGGATCGGCGGCGGAGCCATTTTCAACTCGGCGCAACTGACTTTGACGGACATGCTCGTGATTGGAAACACCTCGAAAACCGACGGCGGCGGCATCGAAAACGATGGCGGAAAGCTCACGGTGCGAGCGAGCGAGTTCGTGGACAACACCGCCGAGCGCAACGGCGGCGCCATAAGCAACGACTTCGGCGCTCTCACGGTCGAGGGATCCACGATCTCCGGGAACACATCCACCGACGGCCTCGGCGGGGGCGTTTTATCCACCACGGAAAACATCTCGGAGATCGAGGATCCCATCACGAAAACCGTCATAAGGAACTCCACGATCTCGGGTAACGCCGCCTCCGCCGGGAGCGGCGTATACAACGACAACGGCCTCGCCGTCATCGAGAACTCCACCATCACCGAAAACAACACGGTCTCCGCAAGCACCGGCTCGGGCGTGGCGAGCTACGGGGACGACCGCACCCGCACCGAACTCCATTCCTCGATCATCGCCGCCAACCAACAC
>JBOHBL010000999.1:0-2433 GCA_050698295.1 Rubrobacteraceae bacterium
TTTGTTGATCGCTACACTTTCCATATGGAGCTCCGCCTCCTCCGTGGTGAAGGTTCTCAGTTGCTTTTTCTTACCACGATTCGGCGGAGCTTCTTCCTTACGTCCTAGAGTTGTGGGTAATCACCAGCTATCTTCGACTTGACGCCGCTCTATGACCTCTCGGAGTGGGCCTACGGTGTGCGTCTTCTGCGAGACTATCAGTTCTCGGCCCCGCTCGGAGAGATGTTGGACAAGATCCAGCGCAGATCTCATAAAGATCCGCGTTACCAGAAGAGCAAATTCACCAGGCTCCAGAGAGTAGGAACCTCGCTCAAGGAGCTTGAGATCCCGCTCGTCTCCGGCGTCCCCCTCGAAGCCGGCTTCGAGGCGCAAAGAGCGTTGGAGAAAGCGCGCTCCGCCGAGGAGGAACTCCAGCGCGTGCCCCCGTTTCAGGAACCCTGGCGGGATCTGAAAGAAGAGCTTGGAACCTTTGCGCTGTCAGACCCTGGCAGTAAAGGAGACGTTCGACTCACCCTCGAAGAGCTGCAACGCCAGGGTCGGCTCATCGAGGGGTATCTCCGATCGGAGAATCTCTGGGCGGCGGCGAACCTGCTGCGGGAGTGGATTATCTCCACCGTCATCTTTCACTCCGGCGACGTTGAGAACTGGCTCGATTACGACAAGGGACGCAAGCCGATAGAGCATAAGTTCGGCGCTCTGTCAAAATGGAACGAAGATGAAACACTGCGACAAGCCCTCACGGAAAAGCAGAGAGAGCTTGTTGGACGCTGGCAAACGGTGTCTGTTCGGCGCAACGCCCTCGCCCACGCCGGAATGCGGGAGAACAAAACAGACTTCGACACGAAAAGGTTCCGCGAAGCGTTCGAGACGCTGCGAGGGAAACTGGAAGATGCCGACTTCTGGAGCGTCGAGATTTCAGGCAAAACCGAAGACGTGTGGTTGATATCCCCTCTCGGAACCACCCCAGGCGCGCTCTTCACGGCCATCAAGAAGGCGAGGCCAGCCCATCTCCTCATCGTCACCAGCGAGGAGGGAAAAGAGATGATACCGGAGGTTATGAGGGCGGCGGGACAAGAAGACTTGAATCCCAACGTCGCGCTTCTAAACGATCCTTTCAACGGTTTTTTGGAGGCCAAAGACCTGGTGAAAAGACTGCGTTCGGAACACGGACTCGACTGGATTACGGCAAAAGAGATCATCGTGAACCTGACCGGCGGCACGACTTGCCTGGGCTGGACGGTGGGGCAGTTGGAGAACAGCTTCGGACGGATGAGCCTGAAACCCAGAACCGTGGCCTGCATAGACCGGAGAAGCCCGGAGGAACAGAGGCGAGACCCCTACCAGGAAGGCGAGATGCGCCGCATCGAACCGGACGAGGATGGTGAGAATGAACGAGGAGAATAAGCTCTCCGTGAACATGAAGCTCGTGAGTCCGGCCTTCGCGGGAGGCGCGGATCAGGCAAAAGCCGAACTGCGCGTGCCATCGCTCCGAGGTTTGCTCCGCTTCTGGTGGCGCGCCGTTCAACCGCCGATGAGTCCGACGGAGCTGCGTGGAGAGGAAAACAAACTCTTCGGAAGCACCGACACCGGCCAGTCGAAGTTCTTGATGGGGATCCCGGACGAGAACAACAAACCGCTGCCCGCCGGAACAAAGGTGGACAACAGCATCGGATACCTGGGCTACGGGATAGCCGGGTACATAAGAGAGCAACGAGAAGTCCAGACCACCCGGGACGCGCTCGACGCCGGTGGACGGTTCACCCTGCGACTAATCTTCAAAAAAGGCGCGGCCGAGCGCAAGGGCGAACTGCTCGACGCTGTGTGGTGCCTCACGCACCTCGGAGGGATGGGCTCGCGCTCGCGACGAGGCTTCGGCTCGATGGTGGTGACCGGTGTGGAAGGCGCGGACTTCCCCGAACTTCCCGGTTCCCCCGAAGAGTTGAAAGAGCGCATCGAAGGCAAGTTCCGAAACTTGAACTTGAGCGAACGCGGCGGCTTGCCGGAGTACACGGCGCTCTCCCGCCACGTCTCCGCCGTTGTCTGGCCGACGGGTGATAAATCCTGGGAGAACGCTCTCCGAACGTTGGGAGACAGGCTCAACGGCTTCCGCTCCGCGCAAAGGACCGACAGATTCCTCGACGACCGCGACCTTATCCGCGACTACGCTTTCGAGGGGAAGAAGCCAACCCGTTCTCCCGACCGCGCCGCCTTCGGGCTGCCTCACCACTACTTCTTCAAGCAGACGAAGACGCAGGTGAACGTAAGCGGCGCCAGGCACGACCGGCGGGCCAGCCCGCTGTTCATCCACCTGCACGAGTTGAGGGGAGGCGAGCACGCGGCGGTGCTGCGCCTGATCCCGGCCCGGTTCCTGCCCGAGGGTGAAGAGGTGAAGATCGGCCCGGCGGGACGCCAACGAGAACGATTCGTCGAACC
>JBOHBL010001000.1:0-1944 GCA_050698295.1 Rubrobacteraceae bacterium
CCCGGCGGCGGCGAGCTTCTTCGTGACGCCCGCGCCCCCCGGACCCGAACCGATGACGAGGACATCGGTCTCGTCGTAGCTCCTTTTGCCCACGGCTGTCCTCCTTTTTTAGCCTGTCAGCATTTCAGCTTGTCAGCCCGTCAGCTAAAAACCGCGGACGGCGAAACCGTCGCCGAATGCCGCCGACGAACAAAAAGCTGACGGCTGATCGCTGATCGCTGACCGCTTCCTCATTTGTCCGTGAACCACTCGATTGTGCCGAGGTCGATCCTCGCCACGTCCTCCGTGGCGATGTACCCGCTTCCGCCCCCTCTCGCGGCGAGTGTCTCATCATCCCACGGCTCGATGCACCGAATGTACCCCTCGGGGAGCGGAGGCCCGTGATAGTCGCGTCCCGCCGGAATATTCTTCCGGATCGCCACCGTCACCTCGGTCATCGAATAGTATCCGTAATATACGAGGCTCCGAAGCTGCTCGAAGAATTCCTCGTCGTCTTTCTCCACTTTCTTGAGCGTCTCGACCCGCCCTTTCGAATCGGCGGAGAGGAAGTCGTCCCCGAGGCCGTCCACCGCCGCTTTGAAATCGTCTTCGGCGGCGAAGGGATAGTGTTTCGCCTCGTAGCCGCTCGGCGTGACGTAGCGTCCGATGAAGCCCACCACGTTCACCTCGCTCGGAGCGGGGAAGCCCTCGCCGGGGGGGATGATCTCATCGGCCGCGGCGTTCAATATGTCGGTTTGCTTCTCTGAAAACTCGATCGGGGTTTTCAGGCCGCCGAGGCGCGGCCTTCCGGTGATCTCGTATCCGCCCTCCTCGCCGGGATCCGGCGCGACCTCCGGCGCCCCGATGGGCGTGGGGGCTTCGCCTAGTTTCTCGCTCATCACGTGCTCCTTTCCCTCACCTTCATCACGTGCTTCGTTTCGCGCCTAATTTTTGCCTATCGCGACATCCACCTCCCCCGCATCGCACGTCGAAGAGCGGCGTTATCCTTCTCGCCGCCCTTCGACGCTTCGCTCCATGAGGAATTTGAAACCGTATGGGATCTCCACTGAGAAGCCGCTGTCCCGGCCACCTTCCCTCGCGTATATGTGGTACCGATCCGACGAATACACATCGGCGAATGGACGCTCCACGTACACGCCCACGTCCGCGACTTCCCCGACATGGATGTCTCCGCCGCCGAGAAACGTTGCGTCTATGAGAAGCAACGTGGTTCCGCCGCAGCAGCCGTTGTCGATCTTGAACGCGACTTCGCCACGTGCCTCCCGCACCTCCGCCAGCCGCTTCGCCGCGTCCGGCGTTATGGTCAACTCCGCCATCGCCATCGCCTATAGCGGGGCGTCGGCCCAGTCTGGAAGTCCCGGCGCTCCGGTCAGTCGGTCGCTCAAATTGACCGACACGTGCTTGACTTGCGTATAGCTTTGGATGGTCTCGAGACCTTCCTCGCGGTTGACTCCGCTCTGCTTGTTGCCGCCGTGTGGAGCCTGCGGCACCTCGCCGTACCAGTCGTTGATCGCGACGCCGCCGGCTTCGAGTCGCCGCGCCGCCTGGAGAGCCTTGTTGATATCTTGCGTCCACACCACCGCGAAGAGGCCGAACGGCGAGTCGTTCGCCTGCCGGATCATCTCCTCCTCGTCGTCCCACTCGATCACCGAGAGGACCGGGCCGAAGATTTCCTCCTGGGCGATCCGCATTTTGTTGTCCACGTTCGTGAAGACGGTCGGCTCGACGTAGTATCCGTTCCCGAGGCCGTTCTCCTCGATGCGCTCTCCGCCGACGAGGAGCTCCGCGCCCTCTTGTTTGCCGATGTCTATGTAGTTGAGAACCCGCTCGAGCTGCTCCTGCGCAACCAGCGGCCCCATCTGCGTGCTTTCGTCGAAGATGTCGCCGATCCTCACGCTCTTTATCCTCTCGACGAGGGCGTCGAGGAACCGATCCTTTATGTCC
>JBOHBL010001001.1:0-1817 GCA_050698295.1 Rubrobacteraceae bacterium
TAATACCGATCCAGTGTACTGATGGCATAATGCGATCATGCCAAAGATGGATTATCCGAACGCGACAGACGAAGATGTGGAAGAACTCGAGAACCTTGAGAAGCGCCATCGCCACTCCCGCCTGTCCCACCGGATGAGGATGTCGAGGCCGCCGAAGTCGGGAGAGCGCGAAAATCCCCCGGAGGCGGCGAAGGCCGCGGGCCATAGCCGGCGTCAATGCCGGAGGTGGTTCGCCTTACGCCGGAGAAGGGCGGCAAGCGGGAGCTTCCGGCGGTGGAGCCGACCGGCGGAGAGAGTTTCTCGCTCTATCTTCCGGGCATGGACGGCAAGCGCTTCGAGAGGTTCCTCAGGGAGTTGTCGAGGGTGCGCGCGGATCGCCATGTCCCGCTCGTTTTGGACAACGCCCGAGCCGCGCTTCCGGGCGAATCGAGCATCCCGAGAACATGACGCTCGCGCCCTCGCCCGCCTGCTCTCCCGAACTCGACCCGGCCGAGAGGTGGTTTTCGGAGTTCGGGCGCTCGTTGGCCGACGAGACTTTCGAGACCATCGGGGCGTCGCAAGAGGCTGCTCGGGAAAACGACGGCTCGCCGGCTACTCCTGGTGGGTGGAAGCCGTCGAAAAGGCTCTCGACGCCTCATGACATCAATGAACCTGATCGGTATAACTTTACGGAGAAGCTCTCCTGCCTGGTGATCTTCTTCCAGGGACTCGAAGACGAAGTCGTTCCCCCAAACCAGGCCGAGAAAATGGTCGAAGCGTTGAGAGAGAAAGGAGCCCCCGTGGCCTACGTCCCGTTCGAAGGCGAGCAGCACGGCTTCCGCAAAGCCGAGAACATAGAACGCGCGCTCGATGCCGAACTCTACTTCTACTCGCGCGTCTTGGGCCTCGAGCTTGCCGACGAAGTGGAGCCTGTGGAGATAGAGAATCTGTGAGGAAGGTTTCAGGTTTCAGGTTTTTGAGGAGAAACGATGAGCGACAACGAGTGGTTCGAGACGAACCGGGCCAACTGGGACGAGCGGGTGCCGATCCACACGAGCGGGGATTTCTACGACGTAGAGTCTTTCAAGGCGGGATCCGAACGCCTCCGTCCCTTCGAACTCGAAGAGGTCGGAGACGTGTCGAACAAAACCCTCCTCCACCTCCAGTGCCACTTCGGCATCGACACCTTGAGCTGGGCCAGACACGGCGCGAAAGTCACCGGCCTCGACTTCTCCGCCCCCGCAGTGGAAGCGGCGAAGGATCTCGCTTCGGAGATGAGCCTCGAAGCCGAATTCGTCGAAGCGAACGTTTACGACGCGAAGGAAGCCCTCGATGGCCGAACGTTCGACATCGTGTACACGGGCCTCGGGGCGTTGATCTGGCTGCCGGACATCGAGCGGTGGGCGGAGGTCGTGTCGTCGCTCGTGAAGCCGGGCGGGTTTTTGTATCTCTCCGAGTTCCACCCGTTCACGCACGTCTTCGGGGATGACGGCCTGGCGGTCGAACACGACTACTTCCGCGACGAGCCGATGGTCTGGGACGAGCCGGGGACGTACGCCGACTTCACAGCCCGGACGGTCAACAACCGGACGTATGAATGGAACCACGGTCTCGGCGAAGTCGTGAGCGCGGTCATCTCCTCGGGTCTATCCCTCGAACTCCTCCACGAACACGATTACACGCTCTTTCCGAGGTGGCCGTTTCTCGAAAAGAGCGGCTTCGACACGTACCGGCTGCCGGAAGGAACCCCGAACCTGCCGCTGATGTACTCATTGCGGGCGAGAAAGCGGGGAGCGGGGAGATAGGGAGTGGTTTTTGTTTTTGCCACTCCCTATCTC
>JBOHBL010001002.1:0-2735 GCA_050698295.1 Rubrobacteraceae bacterium
CCTTTGATGAGGGTGCTTTTCCCTCCCCCGTTCGGACCGACGACGCCAAGCATCGCGCCCCGCGGCACGGCGAGGGAGGCCCGTTCGAGCGCGGGACGCCCTCCGTACGAGACGGTGAGGTCTCTGACCTCCAGCGCGAGCTCCTCCACCTAGCCGAGCCCTTCCACCAAACGGTCTATGTTCGTCCGCATCATCGCCTCGTACGTGTTCCCGGAGTCGTCCTCGACGAGGGTATCCGAATAAAGCTCGTATACCTCCACGCCCGCCTCGTCGGCGATGGTGTCCGCCAGACCGCCGCTGAATTGCGGTTCGGTGAAGATGGCGGGGACGTTTTCCTCTTCGATCATGGTGACGACCTCGGCGACCTCGCGGCTGGACGGCTCGGCCTCGGGGTTGCGGATGATCGAGCCTTCGAGTTCGAAGCCGTACGCCTCGGCGAAGTACGCGAACGCCTCGTGCGTCGTGACAAGCTTCCGGTTCTCCTCGGGGATCATCTCGGCTTGCTCCGCAATGTACCCGTCGAGATCTTCGAGGGTCGCGAGATACTCCTCGGCGTTCGCCTCGTATTCCTCGGCACCTTCCGGGTCCGCCTCGACAAGGGTATCACGTATCACCTCGACGTAATGCTCGGCGTTCTCGACGTCCAACCAGAAGTGCGGGTCTCCACCGGAATGGTCGTGGGCGTGTCCGCCTTCCTCCCCGGCGCGCTCCTCGTCGCCATGCTCTTCATCACCGTGGTCGTGGACGCCGCCCTCGATGGGTTCGAGTCCTTCGGAGACTTCGACGACGATTTGCTCCTCGTTTCCGGCGCTCTCGACGAGGTCTTCGATCCAGTCGTCGAGACCGAAACCGTTCTCGAAGACGACCTCCGCCTCGGAAATTCTTCCCGCGTCGCCCGGAGAAGGCTGGAAGGTCTCCGGCGAACCCCCAACCGGCACGATACTCGTCACCTCGACCCTCTCGCCCCCGACCTGCTCCACGAGATCCCGTATCACCGAGGTCGTCGCCGCGACCCGGACCTCGGAAGACCCTTCCCGCCCCCCACTCGCGCCGCCGCAACCAGCCGCGACGATCACGGCGAACACCGCCAACGCGACCACGCTTCTCGAATTCCTCACAGATCCCCTTCCCTTTCCATGTAATCGAAAATCTTTTTCACCGTGGGGCAAAATCAGTTGCAGTCGGCGCAGTTTCCGTACACCTCCAGACTGTGAGAGCGAACCTCGAAGCCGCCCGCCAAGTCGAGGCGTTCGGGGTCTATGGGGCAGTCCTCGAACTCGGTGATGCTCCCGCACGAGTCGCATATGAGGTGATGGTGGTGGGTTTCGGCGAGTTCGTAGCGAGGGCCGTCGCCGAGGTCGAGGCGGCGGACGGCGCCTATCTGAGAGAGAAGGTCGAGGGTTCGGTACACCGTCACGATGCCGACTTCCTTGCAACGAGAATGTATCTCATCGAAACTCTGATGCTGTTCGGCGGCGAGGGCTTCGAGGATCGCGAGTCGTTGCGGGGTGGCTTTGAATCCCCGCCCCTTCATCTTCCCGATAACCGTGGATACCCTCAACATAGTCCGTTCTAGCTGAAAAAAGTTTTCAAGCGTAAAAAGAAAGTAACAGGGCGAGGGGTTGCCGTCAAGACGAGAACCGCTCGTTAGCCTCTCCCGTCGGCCGGCTCTGGAGATGAGGCGATACGAGTTCGCGGTTCCGCTGGCGACGGAAGCGGTGTATATCTCCGATGAGGCGTCGTTATAATGGTGGCGGAAGCAGCATGAAACTGGGTTCTCATGGCACCCCAAGACAACAGGCAGCACGAGCGGCGTCCGCCGTCCGAGGCACGGCCTCTGCGCGTCGTCTCCGACAGCGACGGCTCACCGACGGTCGGCCACGCCCTCGCGGGTGCGAGCCATCCGCTCGGCGGTCTTCCGCTCGCCCTCACCAGCTTCGTGGGGCGCGAGCGGGAGGTCGCGGAGGTCGGGCGGCTCCTCTTTGGGAACCGGCTCGTGACGCTCTCGGGGCCGGGCGGGTCCGGCAAGACGCGCCTTGCGATGGCGGTGGCGAGGGAGTTCGAGGGGGGCGCGTGGTGGGTGTGGCTCGCGCCGCTCTCCGACGAGGCGTTGGTGGCGCCGACGGTCGCCGCGGCGCTCGGGCTGCCCGAGACGCCGGGCCGGTCTCCGGTCGAATCGCTCGTGGATCGTCTCGGTTCGGGGAAAGTTTTGCTCGCGCTCGACAACTGCGAGCATCTCGTCGGAGCATGCGCGGATCTCGTCGCGGCTTTGCTCGGCTCTTGTCCGGGGCTGCGAGTGCTTGCTACCAGCCGGGAGCCGCTCAGGGTGGAGGGTGAGATCCCCCACCCCGTCCCCCCTCTCTCGCTGCCGGAGGCGGATATGACGGGAGACGAACTCCTCCGCTACGAGTCCACGCGGCTCTTCGTCGAGCGGGCGGAGACGGCCGGAGGAGGTTTCGCGCCGACCGGAACCGAGGCGTCGGCGGTCGCGCGCATCTGCCGCAGGCTGGAGGGCATGCCCCTCGCCATCGAACTCGCGGCGGCCCGGAAAAAGGTGCTTTCGGCAGAGCAAATATCCGACCGCCTCGACGACTCGTTCCGGCTGCTCACCGGCGGAGGCCGCACCCTCCCAGACCGCCACAAAACCCTGCGGGCGACGATGGACTGGTCCTTTGATCTCCTCTCCGATGAAGAGAAAATCGTCTTCCGGCGCCTCGCGGCCTTCTCCGGCGGCT
>JBOHBL010001003.1:0-4348 GCA_050698295.1 Rubrobacteraceae bacterium
CTTCTCGGCCTCCTCCCGGGAGACGACCCCGCGCCTCATGAGGTCCACCAGCGAAGCGTCCATCGTCTGCATCCCGAACTTCCCGCCCGTCTGCATCGCCGAATAGAGCTGGTGGTTCTTGCCCTCGCGGATCAGGTTCCGCACCCCCGGCGTCGCCACCAGGATCTCACTCGCCACCGCTCGCCCTTCGCCGCCCCTCTTAGGCAACAGCGTCTGCGTGACGACGCCCTGGATGGCGTTCGCGAGCTGGGTCCGCACCTGCTGTTGCTGGTGCGGGGGGAACACGTCGATCACGCGGTCTATCGTCTGCGGCGCGTCCTGGGTGTGCAGCGTCGCGAAGACCATGTGCCCCGTCTCGGCGGCGGTGATGGCAAGCGAGACCGTCTCCAGATCCCGCATCTCGCCGACTAGGATCACGTCCGGGTCCTGGCGCAGCACGTGTTTGAGGGCGTTGGCGAAACCCTTTGTATCCTGGCCGACCTCGCGCTGGTTTACGATGCAGCGTTTATGGGAGTGGAGGAACTCTATCGGGTCTTCGACGCTCATGATGTGTTCGCGGCGCGTCTCGTTTATGCGGTCGATCATCGCCGCGAGCGTCGTGGACTTGCCGCTTCCGGTCGGCCCGGTCACGAGGAAGAGCCCGCGCGGCCTGTCCGCAAGCTCCTCGACGACCTTCGGAAGTCCGAGTTCGTGGAGGCTCTGGACTTTGTGCGGGATCATGCGGAACGCCGCGCCCATCGCGCCCCGCTGCAAATATATGTTGACCCTGAAGCGCGAAATTTTCGGCAGCGTGTACGAGAAGTCGAGTTCCAGATTTTCCTCCAGCCTCTTGCGTTGCTGATCCGAGAGGATGCCGTAGACGAGTTCCCGCGTATCCGCCGGGGTCAGAGGCTCCCTGTTGGTCTGGACGATCTGGCCGTCGATCCGCATCGACGGCGGCGCTCCCGCCGTCAGGTGCAAATCGCTTGCCCCGCGCTCCAGCGCCTCGAAGAGATAGTCGTTGAGTCCGCTTTCGATCATGGTCGCTCCTTTTGGTCGCTCCCGGAGGAATGGAGGAATAGAGGAGATGGAGGAGTCGGAAAAACGAAATACGACTCCTCCACTCCTCCACTTCTCATACGACGGTCCTGAGCACTTCGCCGATGCTCGTGACGCCTCGGGCGGCTTTGAGAAGCCCGTCGGCTCTAAGGGGGACCATGCCGGCTTTTCTCGCGGCGTGGGCGACTTCGTCGTCGGAGGCTCGCGCGAGCAGCATGTTCTTTATTTCCTCGGTCATGACCATCAGCTCGTAGATGCCCATCCGCCCCCGGTAACCCGTCCCGCCGCATTTCTCGCATCCCACCGGTTCGTGGAAGTTCGGCTCGCCCTTCATCAGCTCGAAAGGGAACCCGATGCTTTCGAGAGCTTCCTTCTCGACTTCGACGCGGCGCTTGCACCGGTTGCAAAGACGGCGGGCGAGACGCTGGGCTATGACGCAATCCACCGACGAGGAGGTCAGAAACGGCTCGACGCCCATGTCCGTGAGCCGGGTCAACGCTCCCGGAGCGTCGTTGGTGTGGAGCGTGGCGAGAACGAGGTGCCCCGTCATCGCGGATTCGACCGCGATTTTCGCGGTCTCGTAGTCGCGTATCTCCCCGATCATGACCACGTCCGGGTCGCTGCGGAGGATGTTACGCAAGGCGGTGGCGAAGGTGAGTCCCACCCTCTGGTTGGTCTGAACCTGGTTTATGCCGCCGATTCGGTATTCCACCGGGTCCTCGACGGTGATGATGTTCTTCTCCGGGGTGTTGAGCTCGTTGAGCGTCGCGTAGAGCGTCGTGGACTTCCCGCTTCCTGTCGGGCCGGTCACGAGGATCGCGCCGTATGGGCGGTTGAAGACTTCGCGGTATATTTCGTAGACCTCCGGGGAGAAGCCGAGGTCGGTCAGCTCCATCAGGACGTTGGAGGTTTCGAGGAGTCGAAGGACTATTTTTTCTCCGAAGACGGTGGGGAGAGTGGAGACGCGGAAGTCCACTTTTTCGCCTCCGACCCTGACGGAGAAGCGTCCGTCCTGGGGCAGTCTCTTTTCGGCGATGTTGAGGTTCGCGACGATTTTGAGGCGCGCGGTCACGCCGCTCTGGAGCTTCTGGGGGATGGACATGATGTCGCGGAGCATCCCGTCGACGCGGAAGCGGATGGCGAGGTGGTTCGAGCGCGGCTCGACGTGGATGTCCGAGGCTCTCTCCGAGATGGCCTGCTGCAACACCGAGCTCACGAGCCTTATTACCGGCCTCTCGTCTGGCAGCGCCCCGAGGCCGAGGTCGAGTTCGGCGTCTTCCTCCTCTTCCGTGGCGGCGTCTTCGAGGATGCTGGTCATGTTCTCCCCGGCGGCGAAGAGCTTGATGAGCGCCTTGTCTATGGCCTCCTCGTCGGCGACGACGGGGGAGACGGGATGCCCGGAGGACATCCGCAGGTCTTCGAGCGCCTGGATGTTGAGCGGGTCTCCGAGGGCGACGACGAGCCTGCCGTCTTCGAGCCGCAGGGGGAGGGCGCGATATTTGCGGAGGAGGTTTTCGGGCACGAGCCCCAAAGCGCCCCGGTCCACGTCCTTTTCGGAGACTTCGACGTAGCGCAGGCGCAAACGCCTCGCCTGGGCTCTCGCCACGTCTTCGCCGGAGACGAAGCCGAGGGATATCAGGATCCTGCCGAGGTCCCTCGGGTCGTCCAGTTGCATCTCGCGCGCCTGCCTGAGCTGCGCCTCGGAGATGAGCCCCTCGGAGATGAGTTCGTCCCACACGCTTCCGCCGAGCAGTCCTCTCCGCCCGTTCGCCGAAGAACGCTCGACCAGTTCCATCTTGTTCGACCGGATGTTCATCCCTCCCGGACTTGTTCTCCGCAGAGCCGTCGCCAGAACCCCGACCGGAAACCTTTCCGGCCCGGCGCTCGCGCTACCGGCTCCCTTTTGCAAAGAAAAACGTCGCCACAACGACGCTTTGACGGGAGTTATCGACCGGTCCGGGTCTTTCCTTTAGCGATTTCAGGGCAATTTTCAAAATTCTTAATGACACGGAACCCGCTCAAGTATCTCCAGGCTGAATTCAGGAGGAGGTGGCGCCTGGGGGCGGATGAGTCGGCGCTCGCGCCGATAAACGGAAGTTCCAGTTGATTGCGTTAGCCTGCAAAACGTGGGCATACTTAAAAGAGCAACGCGGAGTGTTCTTTATCGATGGAGGTGGATCCCGAAGTGTCTGCGGAGGTTTCGACTCTGGTAACGGAGATGGTTGAGATGGGGGGGAGCGACCTGCATTTGAAGGCGGGGGCGTTCCCGGCGGTGAGGGTGAGCGGACGCCTGGAGCGGCTCGAACACCACGGCAGGCTCGGATCTTCCGACACGGAGGCCGTGCTTTCGGAGATCCTGCCTGAGAAGCTCTCCGGGGAGTTCGAGGCGCAGGGGGAGGCGGACTTTTCCTACGCCGTGGGCGGGGTGGGACGTTTCCGGGTGAATGCTTTTCGCCAACGCGGCTCCATCTCCATAGTCATGCGCTTCGTGCCGTTCGACATCCCGAACCTCGACGACCTCGGCTTGCCGGAGGCTGTGAGGACGCTCGCCAAAGAAGAGCGCGGCATCGTGCTCGTGACGGGGACCACGGGAAGCGGCAAATCCACGACGCTGGCGGCCATGATCGACCTCGTCAACCGCGCGGAGTCGAGGCACATCGTGACCATCGAGGACCCGATAGAGTTCCTTCACCGCGACAGAGAGAGCCTCATAAACCAGCGCGAGGTCGGCGCGGACACCGCCTCTTTCGCCAGAGCCCTCCGTCGCGTCCTCCGTCAGGACCCGGACATAATCCTCATCGGCGAGATCCGGGACACCGAGAGCGCCCAGATAGCTCTCTCGGCTGCGGAAACCGGCCACCTGGTCCTCTCCACGCTTCACACCGTGGACGCCACCGAGACGATAAACCGCATGATCGACCTCTTCCCGGCTCACGAACGCGACCAGGTCCGGGCGATGACCGCCGGCACCCTGAAAGGCATCATCGGCCAGCGCCTCATCCCGGCCAAAAACGGCGGACGGGTCGCCGCGGTCGAGGTCATGGTGACCACGGGACGCATCCGGGACTTCATCCTCGACCCGGAGAAGACCGGCCAGATCCAGGACGCCATCTCCGAGGGCGAATACTACGGGATGCAAACCTACGATCAAGCGCTTTTGAAACTGGTCGAGGAGGACAAAATAGACTACGTCGAAGCCCTCCGCGCCTCCAGCCAACCCCAGAACTTCCGCCTGATGGTCCAGGCTCTCGGGCTGTCCCGTCGCGGCTAGACGCTTCCCTGGGAGCGTGGGCATCCTGGGGGCGTGGGC
>JBOHBL010001004.1:0-1215 GCA_050698295.1 Rubrobacteraceae bacterium
GGCGTCGGGAGTCGAGGGAGTAAATCTCTCCTTCTCCGGGCAACTATGTTTTCGGACGGAGCGGCTGAGTGGCATCGAATAGCTTACCGTTCCACGTTAAAATGCAAGCGGTATTACGAGGAAGGGAGATCCCGTGAGCGAAGACAGGCCGGGAGGCGCCGGGCAAATGATGCCTTTCGAGGTTTGGTCGGAGTGGTTCAAGAACAACATGGAGGAAGGCGGGCCGTGGATGATGCTCTCCCCCGGCGAGGAAGCGCACGTCACCACGAGGGCGTCCTCCGGCAAAGACCCGTTGCTGGCGGCGGTCGAAAAAGCCTGGGAGGCGAACCCGCTCCAGAGCGTCCTTCCCATAGACTGGGCCGGCATCACGCAGTCTCTCCAGACGCTCTGGGCGCGCGAGATGCGCGACCCGGCCCGCGCGTACGGGCGCGCCTTCGACTACAACGTGCGAGCCTGGAGCGCCGCGATGGAGTCGTGGAACGCCGCCGTCTCCCGCATCTGGGGGATTCCGGTCGAGAGCGAAGAGGGTTCGGATAAACGCTTCTCCGCTCCAGAATGGGAGACGAATCCCTACTATCATACGTTGAAGGAAACTTACGATCTCGCCTCCGAGTATCTCCTCGCTGAAGTCGAGGAGACCGATGGAGAGGCGGATTCCGAGGAACAGAAGCGGCTCAAGTTCCACCTCAAACAGTTCGTGGACGCGATGGCGCCCGTCAACTTCCTGCTCACGAACCCGGCGGCGCTCAAGCGCGTCGTCGAAACCGGGGGGGCCAGCGTCGCCGAGGGGACCCGCAACCTCCTCGATGACGTGCGGGAAGGCAGGCTCACCATGACGGACGTGACCGCCTTCGAGCCGGGGGAGAATCTGGCGATCACGCCTGGCAAAGTCGTCTACAAAAACGAGCTGATAGAGCTGATCCAGTACCAGCCGCAAACCGAGCAGGTCCACGAAGTCCCGATGCTCTGGATCCCACCGTGGATCAACAAGTACTACATCCTCGATATGCAGCCCAAAAACAGCTTCGTGAACTACATGGTCGAGCAGGGCTTCACCATCTTCGTCGTCTCCTGGAAAAACCCCGACGCCTCGATGGAGGAAACCACCTTCGAGGACTACATGAAACTCGGTCCCCTCAAAGCCGCCGAAGCGGTGAGGGAAATAACCGGAAGCGAAACCGTCAACCCGATGGGCTACTGCATCGGCGGGACGCT
>JBOHBL010001005.1:0-7006 GCA_050698295.1 Rubrobacteraceae bacterium
TCGTGTTCGTTGACGACGAGCGGGTCGAGGTCTTCGAGGAGCGAGGGCGGCACTTCGCGAGCCGGAGCGAGGTTCAAAACGACTCGCGTCCCGCCGGACGCCGCGACTTCGAACGCCCGCTCGACGACATCGAGGGGTATCTCGAGCTGCGCGACGAGGACGTGGGAGTTCTTTATCGCCTCGCTCGCTTCCTCCACGTCTTCCGCTCTGAGGCTCCGGTTCGCGCCGGGGGCGACCGTGATGGCGTTTTCGCCATCCGGGGTGAGGGTGATGAAGGCGGCCCCTGTCGCCACGCCTTCGACGCCGCGCATCAAACTCGTATCCACGCCCTTCTCCGAGAGCGACTCGACGAGCGGGCCACCCAAACCGTCGTCGCCGACGCGCCCCAGAAACTTCACGGACGCGCCGAGACGAGCGGCGGCGCAGGCTTGATTCGCCCCCTTGCCGCCGTTGTGGAGCGAGAGAACGGCGTCGGTGACCGTCTCGCCCGGTCTCGGGCGACGTTCGACCTTCAGGACGAAGTCTCGGTTTATCGAGCCGACGACGAAGACATCGTTCATGAACCTCTCCCCGGTTCGACGCACGACTCGCGAAGGATAAGTTCCGCGTCGAGGATCACGGACTCCGGCTTCTCGCCCTCTATCGCCTTTGTGAGCAGGCGGGCGGCGGCCTCGCCGAGTTCTTCGAGGGGCTGGGAGATCGCGGATATGGAAGGCGTCATCAGCTCGAACCACCGCGAGTCGTCGAAGCTGACGAAGGAGAGGTCTTCGGGGATGACGACGCCCGCCTCTTTAGCGGCCGTGAGGGCGCCGAGCGCCATGAGGTTGTTGGCGGCGAAGACGGCGGTCGGCGGCTCCTCGAGAGCGAGCAGTTCGCGCATCGCCCTCTCGCCGCTCTCCCGCCGGAAGTCTCCGGGCCGGACCATCTCCGGGGGCACGGAAAGCCCGAGCCGCCACGCCTCCTCCAGAAAAGTCGTGAGCCTCTCCTTCCCCGAGACCGTTTCCGGGGGGCCGGAGATGATCGCGATCCGCCCATGCCCGAGTCCCGCGAGATACTCGACTATCGCTCCGACGGCAAGCCGCCCGTCCGCCCGAACGACCGGGGCGTCGATTCGCGCGACCGCCCGGTCGAGGAAGACCACCGGGATCCCCGCCGCCTCGACTTCCCCCAGATGCGGCGACTCGGCCCATGCGGGGCTTATGATGATCCCATCCACCTGCTTGCCTAGAAACACCTCCAGATAGCGCTCCTCCTTCTCGGGGTCCTCGTCGGTGTTGCCGAGCATGAGACTGTATCCATCCCGCCACGCCGCCGCCTCCACCGCGCGCGCGACCTCCGTGAAGAAAGGGTTCATGACGTTCGGAATAACGAGGCCCAGAGTCTTTGTCGCCTCCATCCGCAGCGACCGCGCCACCGCGTTCGGACGGTACCCCAGCCGCCGCGACGCCTCACTCACCCGCTCCCGCACACCCGCGCTCACCGGCTGAGACCCCGAAAAAAAGCGCGACACCGTCGCAACGGACACATTGGCTTCACGCGCTACGTCCTTGATCGTCGCCACATAAAGCATGGTAATCGTTTACGCGAACGCTTGCCGGCGAAGCGAACCTCTATTCGCCCTTTTCAGCCGAAGAGCCTGGGAATGGCGGTATCGACCATGACATCCACGAGATACGGACCTCCGGCGGAAAGCGCGCGCTTGACGGCGGGTTGGAGGTCGTCGGGGTCTTCTACTCTCTCGCCCTCCACTCCGAAGCCGCCGGCTATCTTCACGAGGTCGGCGCCGGGAACGTCGAGGCCGGGGACGCCGGACATGCCGAGGAGGTCGCGGAAGGCCTTGAGGATCGAATACCCGCCGTTGTTTATGACGATGAAGGGAACGTTCACGTCGTACTGAGCGGCGGTCCAGAGGGACTGGATGGAGTACATGCTCGAACCGTCCCCGATGACGCAGACCACCGTCCTCTCGGGCATCGCGAGCTTGAGTCCCACCGAGGCGGGCATGCAGAAACCCAGCCCCCCGGCGCCGGAGGTGAAGTGCCCTCGCGGGTCGTTCGCCCGGACGTGCTTGTAGAGTTTCTGCTTGCTCGATGTGGACTCGTCGGCGACGACGACGTCCTCGGGGAACAGCTCGGAAAGCGTGTGCATCACGTACTCCACCGACATCGGCGAGGTCGCTTCGGGGGCCGGCTCCGGCTCCGGAGCCGCGGGAGCGGGACGCTTCGGATCCGGCAGCAGATCCAGCAGTCCCTTCGCCGCGAGCGCGACGTCGCCCACGATGCTCGTCCCGACGGCGGCGCGGGCCGCCTCCTCGGGGTCCTCCGTGATCTGGATGACCTCTGTTCCCTCTTCGACGACGGGACCGGGGACGTACGGGTAGTAGGTGAAAACCGGCGCTCCCAGAACGAGCACCGCGTCGTAAGGCGAGAGCCGCTCCGCCACTTTTTTCTGGGCGAGGGTCAAAAAGCCCTGGAAGAGAGGGTGACTCTGCGGGAAACCGGCGAGGGCGGAGACGCCGTCCTGAAAGACCGCGGCCCGCAGTTTCTCGGCGAGGGCGACGACCTCCTCGAAGCTTCCGGAGCGGGCGACTCCGGGGCCGGCCACTATGGCGGGGGTCTTCGCCTCGCGCAGGACGGACGCGGCTTCTTCCAGAGTATCCGGGTCCGGGGAGGTTTTGTACGACACCTTTCGGAGTTTCGGCGGCTCCGCTTCCGCCTCCCAGTCGTCCATCGGGATCGAGAGGAAGACCGGGCCGGACGGCTGCCGCATGGCGGTGTGGTAGGCGCGGAGGAGCTCGAAGGGAACGTCCTCGGCCCGCAGCGGCTCGTGGCTCCGCTTGACGTACGGCTTTGCGAGATCCACCAGATCCCCGGCCAGGAGAGGTTCGAGGGCGATGTGGCTCCGGTGCTGCTGGCCGGCGGTCACGACGAGCGGGGTCTTGTTCTGGTGCGCCGTGACCATCGCGCCCATCGCGTTCCCGAGACCCGGCGCGGTGTGGAGGTTGATGAGGACGGCGTTGCCCGAGCCTCTGGCGTAGCCCTCGGCCATCGAAAGGGCGCTCGCTTCCTGCAGAGCCAGGACGTAGCGGAAGTCGTCCGGGAAATCCTTCAACAGCGGGAGTTCCGTCGAGCCCGGGTTCCCGAAAATCGTGGTCATGCCAAGTTCGCGCAGGAGATCCCGCGTCACGTCGCGCACCGTCGCCATAAACCCCACCTCCTGTCGAGAGACTGCTCGCGAGCAATATACCAGAGGCGAAGATCGCCGGGTTACTCCTCTATGCCCACGTCGTCGAAGACATCGTCGATTATCTGATCGGCGTTGGACGGCTGAGACGGCTGCGAGGGGGCCGCCGGCTCTGGCTCGACCGGTTCGACCGGCTCAGGCTCGACCGGTTCCGTTTCCACCGGTTCCGTTTCCACCGGGGCCGGCTCGACCGGCTCCGTTTCGACCGGGGCCGGCTCGGCGGGCTCCACTTCGGGGCCTGTGCTGACCACGATGTCCACGGCGGCCCCCTCTTCGACCTCCGTCCCCCTGGCCGGGTTCTGCGAGGAGATCACACCGGCCTCCAGGGCGTCGTTCGGGGCGTAGGCCACCTCTCCGAGCACCAGACCGGCCTCTTCGAGCTGCGCCGCCGCCTCGGCTTCGTAGATGAGGTTCGGGGTCTCGACCAGGTCGGGGCCTTCTCCGACCGATATCTCGACGGCCGAGCCCTCTTTCGCCCTTTCTCCGCCGGGGACCGACTGATTCACCACGTTTCCGGCTTCGCTCTCGGAGCTTTCCACGCCCCGGCTCTCGACTTCGAACCCCGCCTCGGTGAGCCGATCCCGGGCCGCGTCCTCGCTCAAACCGACGACGCCGGGGACTTCGGGATCTGGGGCTTCGGGCTCCTCGGAGATCACGTTCCCGGCCCTGTCAGCGACCGAGGAGCCGGAGGTTTCCTCCCACGGCGCCTCGATCACAGACAGCGCGAACCCGCCAAGTAGGAGGAGACCGGCGATCACGGCGACCGCAGTACGCAACCCGCCACGCTTCCGCTTGCGCGGCTTGCTCACGGGCGAGGCGATGGTCGGGGCGTCGTCGTCGGAACGGGCCGGCGGGGCGTAGCCGCTTTCCGCTTCCGCGGGCGGAAGACCGTCGAGAACGCGCCGGAGGTCTCCGGCGAGGGCGGAGGCGTCCGGGTAGCGGTCTTCGGGGCTCTTGGCGAGGAGCTTCACCGTGATGGCCCCGAGACTCGGGGGGACATCTTCGTTGACCTCTTCGGGGGGACGGGGGGGCTCGTTGATGTGCTTGACCGCGACGGCCACCGGGGTGTCGGCCTCGTAGGGCAGCGTCCCCACGAGCATCTCGTAGAGAACGACCCCGAGAGAATAAAGGTCGCTCCGGGGACACGCCCTCTCGCCCAGCGCCTGCTCCGGAGACATGTACCCGGCGGTCCCCAGCACGTGGCTCGTCTGGGAAATGGTCGCCGCCGAGGCCGCCCGCGCTATCCCGAAGTCCGCGACCTTCGGCTCCCCGGATGCGTCCAGAAGCACGTTCTGGGGCTTGATGTCCCGATGTATGACGCCGCGTTTGTGGGCGGCCGCAAGCGCCTCGGCCACCTTCAGCGCGACGCTCGCCGCCTCCTCGGCCCCGAGACATCCCCTCTCCACGATGCGGTCCTTCAGCGTGCCTCCGGGGACGTGCTCCATCGCGATATAGTGGGAACCGTCCTCCGAACGCCCCTGATCATAGACCTGAACTATGTTCGGGTGCCTTAGCGACGCCGCGCTCCTAGCCTCGCGCCGGAACCTCTCGACGAACTCCCCGTCGTCGGCGAACTGCTCCCTGAGCAACTTCAACGCCACGTCGCGGTCGAGAACCTCGTCGTGAGCCAGATAGACTTTCGCCATGCCGCCGCCGCCCAGAATCTCCAGCAGCCGGTATCTGTCTCCGAGGATGGCCTGTTGCATGGTCTATGTTTTACCCGCAAATCGGCGCCATGTAAACAGCAACCGAAGCCTTTCGCCAACATATCGCTAGAATAAAGACGATACGGAAGCGGAGAGTGCCTGGAAAGGGGTCGGCTTGAAGGCGATCAGGATAAACCAGACCGGCGGACCGGAAGTCCTGAGCTACGAGGACGTGGAAGTTCCCGAACCGGGGTCGGGCGAGGCGCGAGTCAGGCTCGCCGCCTCCGGGGTCAACTACATAGACACGTATCAAAGGGAGGGAATTTATCCAAAGGAACTCCCCTTCACGCTCGGTCAGGAGGGCGCGGGCGAAGTGGATGCCGTCGGCGAAGGCGTGGACGAAGTCTCGGTCGGGGACTACGCGGCCTTCGCGAGCGTCATGGGCACCTACGCCGAATACGCGGTGGTCAACGTGGATCACCTCGTCCCGTTCAACGTCACGCTGGTGGAAGCCCGCGTCGCCGCCTCCTCCATGCTCCAGGGCATGACCGCCCATTACCTGACGCACAGCACCTTTCCACTCGAAGAGGGACGCACCGCGCTCGTCCACGCCGCCGCCGGAGGCGTCGGACTCCTCCTCTGCCAGATGGCCAGGATGCGCGGCGCGAAGGTCATAGGCACCACAGGCACCGAAGAAAAAGCGAAGCTCGCGAAGGGAGCCGGGGCTGACGAAGTGATCATCTACACCGAACAGGACTTCGTCGAGGAGACGAGGCGAATGACCGATGGCGAAGGCGTGGATGTCGTCTACGACGGGGTTGGGAAGGAGACCTTCGACGGGAGCCTCGACTGCCTCAAGCGGCGCGGGTACATGGTGCTTTTCGGGGCGGCGAGCGGGCCCGTCCCTCCCTTCGACCTCCAGGTTCTCAACCAGAAAGGCGGGCTCTACGTCACCCGGCCCGCGCTCGCGCAGTACACCGCGAGCCGCGAAGAGCTTCTCTGGCGCGCCGAGAGCGTGCTGTCCTGGATCGGCAACGGCGCCCTCGACGTGAGGATAGGCGGGACGTACTCCCTCGCCGACGCCGCGCAAGCCCACCGCGACCTCGAAGGACGAAAGACCACCGGCAAGCTCATCCTCATCCCGGAGAGTGACTGATGAAAATCGACGTGAACCTCGGGGTCGAAGGAAAGAACCTCAAGGACACCGACGCCATAGCCCGCGCCGCCGACGAGCTGGGCTTCTCCGGCATCATAGCGAGCGAGACGAAGCACGACTCGTTCCTTCCCCTCGCCATCGCCGCCAACGGCACACGAAACCTCGACCTCCTCACCTCCGTCGCCATCGCCTTTTCCCGCTCGCCGATGGAAACCGCCCAGACGGCCTGGGACCTCCAGAACCTCTCCGACGGCAGGTTCATCCTCGGACTCGGCACTCAAGTCAAGCCGCACATCACCCGTCGCTTCTCGATGCCGTGGGACAGGCCGGTTGCTCGTCTCAAAGACTACATAGGGGCCATGCGAGCGATCTGGGAGTCTTTCCAGACCGAAGGTTCGCTGAAATACGAGGGCGAGTTCTATCAGCACACCTTGATGACGCCGTTCTTCAACCCTGGTCCCATAGATCACCCCGAAATACCGGTCTACATCGCCGGCGTGAACGAGAGCCTTTGCAGGCTCGCCGGAGAGGTCTGCGACGGATTCCACGTCCACCCTTTCCACTCGCCGGAGTATGTGAGACAGGTCGTCAAGCCCGCGATCGAAGACGGCGCCGCAAGATCGGGTCATTCATCCGACGAAATAAAGCTCGCCACCGCCGTCTTCGTCATAACCGGGGAGAACGAGGAACAGATAGCCGAGCAGCGCGAGAAGATGCGCTCTCAAACGGCCTTTTACGCCTCGACCCCGACGTACCGGACGGTCCTCGAAGCGCACGGTTGGGGCGAAGTCGGAGAAAAGCTCTCCGGGTTGGCTCGCGAAAAGAAGTGGCGTGAGATGCCGTTCCACATCACCGACGAGATGCTTGGAGCCTTCGCCGTCGAAGCGAGCCCGGACGAGGTTGGTCCCGCTCTGAGAGAGAAATACGAAGGACTGATGGACCGGGTCGCTTTGTACATGCC
>JBOHBL010001006.1:0-1154 GCA_050698295.1 Rubrobacteraceae bacterium
GCCATAGAAGCTCCGCGCGGCTTCATCTTCGCCGGAGACGGCGAGACGGTGCTCGCCCGGAGCGAAGAGCAGCCGCCGGAGCAGCAAGGCGGCAACCCGACGTACAACAGGGTCTATCCGCAGGGGCCGCTTTATGCGGGCATCGTAGGCTACTGGAGCACGAGGTACGGGGCGACGGGGATCGAGATCGCCGAGAACTCCAACCTCTCCGGCACCGCCGACCCCGCCACCCTCGACGAGCTTTTGAACCAGATGTCCGGCGGGCCTCAGCAGGGCAACAACGTCGTCCTCACGATAGACCACGAGCTTCAGCAAACAGCCTACGAAGCCATACAAAACAGCAACACCGGACGGGGTTCTCTGATGGCGATGGACCCGCGGACCGGCGAGGTTCTCGCGCTCGCCTCCTATCCGTCGTATGACCCGAACAACATCGACGAAGTGTATCCCGAACTCGCCGAAGACCCGGAGCAGCCCCTCTTCAACCGGGCGACGCAGGGGCTGTATTCTCCCGGCTCCGCATTCAAGGTCGTGACCGCCGCGGCGGCGCTGAGGAGCGGCGTAGAGCCGTCGGATCGCTACGTGGACAGCGGGACTTACGAGCAGCCCGGCTACACGGTCGTCAACTACGACGACGGGGTCTACGGGCCGGTCAACTTCGCGCAGGCGCTCGCGCTCTCCATAAACACCATCTTCGCCGAGGTGGCGGTCGAAGAGGTCGGCGGGGAGACCCTGACCGAGGTCTCCCAGGCCCTCGGCTACGGAGACGAGTACGAAGACTTCGCGCTCCCGATCAACCCGAGCAGTCTCGGGGAGGGAAACGTCGCGCAGATAGCCTTCGGCCAGGACACCAACGTCTCCAACGTCTTCGAGATGGCGATAGTCGCGGCCTCCATCGCCAACGAGGGGACGATGATGGAGCCGAGGCTCATCAGGGAAATACGTTCCCCCGACGGCGTCATCATCGACCGTCCCCAGCCCCGGCAGAGGCGGCAGGCTCTCGAACCGGAGACGGCCAACACGCTTCAGAACATGATGGTCGGCGTCATCGAAGAAGGAACGGCGACGGTGGCGCAGAGGCCGGGAGTCGAGATCGCGGGCAAGACCGGCACGGTGGAGGTCGGGAATGGGGAACCGAACTCGTGGTTCATAGC
>JBOHBL010001007.1:0-2697 GCA_050698295.1 Rubrobacteraceae bacterium
GCTCATGATCGGGCTGGCGGGCATACCGGACCCGTACGAGTGGGAGTGGAGCTACCAGACCATATTCATCCTCTCGATAGTCCTCTTCGGCATCGCTCCGGGACGCTATTTCGGACTCGACCGATTACTGCGGCCCCGCCTGATAGCGCTCAGCGAGCGCGGCAGCAAATTCAGCAAACTGCTTTTGCTCTTCACATAAGGGAGGTGGACTAATTGGCTATGCAAGCCCTCATCATGCTCGCCATCCTCGCCGCCTCCGCGGTAATCTTCACCGTCGTCTTCGTCGTCGTCGCCGACCGTGAACTCGCCAAGCCGGAGGGAGGGGAGAGGGGCGAAGGGATCGAAGAAAGCGACGGACGCGCGGAGCGGGAGGAAGGCGAAGGTTCCGGCGGCGGGCGCGACGAGGACGATGGGCGGCGCATCGGGCGCGAGGAACGCGAAGATTCCGGTAAGGAGGGGGAGGAAGACCGCTCGTAGTTTCCGGCTTGTATCTCCTACGCCGCCGCTTCGTCCCGGCTCGCCAGCCAGTCGAGGGCGACGGCGGCGGTCCATGACTGGTCGGTGGAGCCGAGGGACTCGCCCGTGAAGGGCTCGAAGTATTCTCCGAACCCCTCTCCGGCGAGTTGCTCCAGGGACGCCCGCCGCAGCCGTTCAGCTCTGTCCTTCTCCCCGACGCGAAGGAGCGAACTCCACAGGAGCCAGTTGGCGACCGGCCAGACGGGGCCGCGCCAATAGCTGCGGGGATGGAAGCCCGGGTCCTCGGGGGAGGCGCTCGGCGGCAGGGGCAGGCGAAGCCCTGGATGTCCGAGGAAGGCCGGCGAGTCGAGGGTTTCGAGGAGAGCTTCGAGCCGTTGGGTGTGGCCCGCTATCAGCGGGGAGAAGCCGGCCACGGTGCTTGTTTTCAGCGGTTTGTCGTTTCGGAGGTCTTAGTCGAGGTAGCCTCCGAGTTTGGGGTTCCAGAGGCTTTCGAGTCCGTTTAGGCCGTGTTGGATCCAGGCTCCAATCGTCGCGCGTTGGTCCTCGGAGGCGCCGACGATCCCGGCGATTTTCAGCAACGCTTCGTTCGCCGCGACCAGGATGGAACTGAACAACACGTCCTTGACCAGGAACGGGTGCGATTTATAGATGGCCTCCTCGTCGCAACGCGCCCGCTTTATCGAGTCCACGAGCCAGAGATAGCGGTCGTACTCCGCGTCGGTGGGCCTTTGGGAAGCGTCCTCGACGTGCTTGAGGTCGTAGCGGACATAGGACGAGAGGTCGCCGACTTCGACCATCGCCAAAGCATCGTTCCACCTCGGGGAGTTGTCGGTCCCGCTCTCCCACGGGTGGAAGATGGTCACGAGGCCCGATCCCTCCGGATCCCGGAAAGTCGCAAGGTACTTATGCCAGGCGAAGAGCCTGGAGTATATGTCCACCAGGAAGCGGCTCGCGTGAGCGATTTCCTCCTCGTCCGCGGCGGTTTCCCGGATGCGCAGCGCGGCGATGGCGTGAACCGGCGGCTGGCACAGGCAGCTCGTGTACGGAGGGGCGGGCGGGGCGTCGGGGGACTCGGCGGCGCATGCCCAGTGGTCGGCGCCCGGGAAATAGCTCTCCGGCGGAGCTTCGGAATTGAAGACGATGTGCGGTACCTTGCCGGTCTTCCACTGGTGGTCGAAGAGGGTGATCAGCTCCCCGGCGGCGCGGCGGCCGTCGAAGTGGGCGAGGCCGAGGGCGATGAAGGCGCTGTCCCAGCTCCACTGGTGGGGATAGAGATCCGGCGCAGCCTTCGTCCAACCCCCCATGTCGTTGCGGCGGAGGACTTCTTTCGCCCGCGAAGCCAACTCTGTGTGCTTCTCGAAGGTCTTCCCCGTATAGGGTTTCTCTTCCATCCGGCGCTCATTCACAGGCTCTCTCCAACCGTCATCCGTCCGTTCCGACCGTTTCTTCCGATGTCATTGTGCGGCATGGTTCTTAAGGAAATATTGCCGATTTCTTAAGACAAGAGGACGGGCCGTAATAATTCGTAAGCTGGGCGTAAGTCTTCTCTAATGTAAAGGGACGATACTGGAGCGCGTACGCCCTTACGGCTCCGGGAGGATGGAACGGCGTGAACAGACATGTGCGGCGCGCGGTGATCGGGTCGCTGGCCGGAGGAGCGAGCGGCGCGGCGCTGGCGGCGACGTTGGGCGACGCTTTTGCGGGAGCGCTTTTGGGCGTCTTCGTGGGCGTGGGCTACGCGCTGGCCTTTCGTCCGGCGCCACGGGCGTATGTGGACGGCGCGATGGCCGCGGCGGCGCTGGGCGTGCCGCTGTGGACGGTGGTCAGCGTGATATCGCTCCCTCTTCTGGCGGGCCGGCGGCCGCAGTGGACGGCCGGGGGGATGGTGGAGCTATTCCCGGAGCTTGTGGGATGGGTCCTCTACGGCGCGGCCTTGGGGCTGCTGGCGCAGGCGTTGGGGGACCTCGCGCTCTGGCGGCTGGGGCCGGAGCGTGAACCGTCCCCGCCTGAGCGCGACGTCAAGGCGCGTATTGTGATCGTGGGCGGCGGCTTCGCCGGCGTGGGAGTGGCCGAGCGCCTGGAGCGGAAGTTCGGCGCCGACCCGGCGGTGGAGCTCACGCTCATAAGCGACGCCAACGCGCTATTGTTCACGCCGATGCTGCCCGAGGTCGCCGCGAGCAGCCTCGAGCCCACGCACATCAGCAGCCCGCTGCGCACGAG
>JBOHBL010001008.1:0-4196 GCA_050698295.1 Rubrobacteraceae bacterium
GGACAGGCGGGAGTGGCGATGGCGCTTCTCAAGGTTCTCGAGTTCTTCCACATCTTCGTCTGTCGCGTTCGGATAATCCATCTTTGGCATGATCGCATTATGCCATCAGTACACTGGATCGGTATTAATGGGTGAGCGTTCCCGGTAGAGTTCGGCCTCCTCGGGATACGCTCCGATGAGCTGATCCAGGCATCGAGACTCGAACTTGTGCGTCTCTTTCGCCAGAGCCTCCACGTCGCCCACCCCGAAGTGCGAGGCTACCGCGCCGAATACGTCCGTGAACGTGAGGGCGCACAGCGTCGTGTACCCGCCCGCGCTGCCGCCCGTGATGGCGAGGCGATCCCCATCCACCACGTTTCGCTCCACGAGATACCTCGTCCCGTTCACGCAGTCGTCCACGACGCCCCAGTTCCCGCGCAGCCGCTCGCGGTACTCACGGCCATAGCCCGAACTCCCGCCGTAGTTCACGTCGAGGACGGCGATGCCCCGGCTCGTCCAGTATTGCAAGGCGAGGTCGAACGAAGATGTCGTCATCGAGGTCGGGCCGCCGTGGCTCTTGACGAGCAGCGGCGGTTTCTCGCCCTCGGGAGCCTCGAAGTCGCGGTTCTTCGGCGAATAGAAGAAAGCGTGAGCCGTGAGTCCGTCTTCGGTCGGGAGCTCGACGGGCCGCGGGACGGAGAGATAGCCGGGGTCGAAGTTCGCTTCGCGCGAGCGTTTGAGAATTTCGAGGTCGCCGCTCTCCACGCTCATCCCAACGATGGAGGTGGGCTCCGTCGGCGAGCCTCCGCGAAAGAAGATGCGGTCTCCACCGGACTTTATTCCCGTCACCGTCGAGTATGGAACGCTTATTTCCTCGAGTTCCCCCGATTCGAGAGTCGCCGGATGGAACTCTCCTCCCCGGATGTACGCGCATATAATGCGATCCCCGGAGAGAAAGGCATACGTGGACATCCCGAATCCCCATTGCGGCAACCCGAACTCCGCTTCCATTTCGTAGAGAGGTTCGACTTCTCCTTCGCGGCACAGGTTCCACCATCCCGTCCGGTCGGAGACGAAGTGAAGCGTTCCGTCCGGCGAGAACTCCGGCTGGAAGATGGACTCGTCTTCGCCCCCCGCGACCTTTCTCGCGTTTGCGGGAGTTCCCTCCTCGTCCAAGTCGCACGCCCACAACTCCGTGCCGTTCCAGGGCATGTTCGGGTGGTTCCATGTCAGCCACGCGAGGCGGTTCCCATCGGGGCTTATGCGCGGAGAGGAGAAGAAATCGCTCCCCGTCGCGAGAACCGTCTCCGCTCCGTCGTCGAGGTCGATCCCGACTACCTCGTTCAGCGGTTCGCCTCCTCCCGAATGGTCCTCCCGGACGCAAATGGTCCGGTTCCGCCGTTCGTCCACGCGCATGTCCGCGTAGCGATGGTTCGGGGAGTCCGTGAGCGGTTCGGGTTCCTCGCCTGGTTTCGCTCCATACAGTTTTTGATCCGAGAAGTTCGAGAAATAGACCGTTCCTTCATGGACGACAAAGTCTCCGCCGCCGTATTCGTGGACGCGGGTGCGGGCGTTGAACGGGGTAGGAATGACGTCTTCCGTTTGTCCGTCCGGGGCGCGACGAACTATGACGGACCTTCCTCCTTCCTCGGGGCGGCGTTCGATCCAGAATATGTTTTCTCCATCCACCTGGATTTCTCCCAGCCCTACGCCGCCTCGGGCGACATCACTCGCGGATACGGGCGACTTCCACGAACCGTAAAGAGCGACCTTCGCCATCGCTAACCTTCCTCCCTGAAGTGCCTCGCCTCGACTTCTTGGTAGTGACCGCAGTTCTCGCAGGTGAACGGGCGGACCTTGCGCGAAGAGAACGCCGGGACTATCGTCGTTTTATTCCAGTCGTAGACGTGGCCGCAGTTCTCGCACTTCTGGCGGAACGTCACGACCGTGCCGCGCTCGTTGACGATCTCACCTCCCGTCATCTCCACCGCCATGCGAACCTCCCGAGTCTCGAAAAAAACCTGTCCGGGATTTTAACGCTGCGCCGCGAAGATTCGGGGCAGGATCCCCGAACAAAGCTCACTCTGAGCGTCGAGGAAGCCGTCTATGACGTCGTAGTGGTTCTTCCCTTCGATCACGAGAAGCTCGCCCGAAAGACCCTTTTTCCTCCACGCTTCGAGGTAGTCGCGCGACTGGCGGGCGAGCTCGTCCGGCTCTTTACCCCCGTACGCGAGCAGTAGCGGCGGAGCCTCGTCGGGGATGTGGAAGAGCGGGCTGTACAAACGCACCTCCTCCCACGTGAACTGAAGTTGCGGCTGCATGAAAGTGTACGGAAAGGGGGAGAGGTCGAAGAGGCCGCTTATGGCCGTCGCGCTTTTTATGAGGTTCCGCGGAAGTCCGTACTCCTTCTCCCACTCCGTCGAAAGCAGCATCGCGGCGAGGTGGCCGCCCGCCGAGTGTCCGGAGACGTGGATATTCTCCGGGTCGCCGCCGAAAGAGGATGCGTTCTTGTAAGTCCACGCGACGGCGGCGCGAACCTGGCGGACTATCTCCGATAGCTTCACCTTCGGGCACAAAGAATAGTTGACCGAGATGGTCGCCACGCCCTGTGATGCCGGACCTCTCGCCACGAACCCGAACTCCTCGCTCGTCCTCGAACGCCAGTAACCGCCGTGGACGTACACGAGGATGGGGGATGGGTTCTCCGTTTCCGGGACGGGGTAAATATCGAGGTGTTCGTCGAGGGTCGGGCCGAATGGGACTTTCGCTTCGTGGACTCGCTCCGAGCGGAGCTTCTCGCTTTCGCGCAGGTAAAAGTCCGTGTAGATTTGCACGTCCGCGACCGTGTTGTAGAGGTTGTACTGGGCGTCGAGTTCTTCCTGGGTGGCGAAGTTCCGATAGAGCATGATCTCTCCTTATAAAAGCCGCATCCCGGCGACGAGGACGGGCGGTATGCCCGTGAAGTTTCGCCATGTGAGAGCGCCGCTGTTTTCGGACTCTCCTTCGAGGGCCGGCTCCTCGATGCCGTCCATGACGAACCCCGCCGAAAAGCACGCTCCGAAGAGTTCGTGGAGCGGGCGATGGAAGTAGTAGTGGGGGTTCGGCTCGCCAGGCATCCCCGCGCCCTTTCCGGGCGGCGCTTTCAGGTAGCACGAGAGCTTGACCGAATACTTCGTGGAGAGTTCCCCGTCCTCGTCCTCCATCTCCGAGATCATCGTCATCGCGTTCGAGTTGAAACACGGATGCTGCATCGAAAAGACGAAACGCCCCTCCGGCTTGAGCAGTTTCGTCAGAGAACGGAGCAGAGGCTCGATGGTCGCCATGTCCATCAGCGCCATGTTGCACACGGCGGCGTCGTAGCGGCGCTCTCCGAGCGCGAGAAGCTCCGTTTCGTTCGTCGCGTCCACGAGGCGGTACTCGGTGTTTTCAGTAGTTCGGTCCTTCGCGCGTTCGAGGAACTTCTCGCTGAAATCCGTGGCGACGACGTTCGCTCCGAGGGAGGCGAGACGGCGACTCGTCACGCCGTTGCCGCAGGCGATGTCGAGTATCTTCTGTCCGGATTTTATTTCGAGGAGACGTTCGGTGGCCGGACCGATGAGCTCTCGCTGGAAGAGATTTCCCTCGCCCATGTTCTCATCCCAGTAGGCGGCCTTCGCGTCCCAAAGTTCGCGCGCCTCGCGGTTGAATGGCTCGATGTCGTCCACGCTCTCCCTCCCCGATCTTCGTGTGGGCGATCCCCGAGGGCGGATTATATCGCGGACGAATGAGCGAACAGCGCGTAGTGGTTTTCCTCTATTCACTACTCACTGTCTTTTCGCCAGCGCGGCTATTTCTTCGGCGCGGCGGAGGAGCGCGTCGCGGAGTTCTTTCGGATGGAGGACGACGAAATCGCAGTCGAGGCTCGCGAGGACGCGGGAGATCCAGCCGAGGTCCCGCGTCGAACACCTCAGCAACGTCCCGCCCTCGACCGCCTCCAGCGCGAAACCGACGGACGATATCTGCCACCGGACGTCCTCCTCACCCGCTTCTAAAAGAACCTCGACCGACCATTCGTCGCTGGTCGTCCCGGCCACCGCGTCGAGCAAAGCCCGCTGTGAATCGAGGCCCGCCGGACGCGCGAACTTCTCCCCGACGGCCTCGATTTCCATCACCCGGTCCACCCGGAAGAGGCGCAGTCCGTTTCGCAGGTGGCAGTGTCCGACGAAGTACCAGAATCC
>JBOHBL010001009.1:0-6898 GCA_050698295.1 Rubrobacteraceae bacterium
GAAATACAGCCCGAGACCGATCAAAAGCGCCACGAGCAAATACGTCCATATGACGTCGGTGACCCCCGAAACGACGCTCTCGAATACTCCCATCGCTCTCCTCCCGAGTTAACGTAACAACGGCCAGTATAGTAGAAAGGTTTGCTCCAGGCGCGAAGGACTATCGGAAGATGACCAGAGCCAGCGAGACGAGTACGGCCACTAATGCCGCCACCCCGAATACGAGAGCCGCGCCGGGTCCCGCGTAGACCAGGGAAATATAAACCCCGGCGAGCATCACCAGAGCCACGGCGTAAGCGACCATCCACTTCGGGGAGCGCACGGCGTTATGTACCGTCCCGCTCCACTCGTTCGAGGATGGCTTCGACGACCGCCTCGGGAACCTCGCGCTGCACGAAATGCCCCACGCCGGAAAGGACGCGCCGCTCGTAGTCTTTCGTGAAGAAGCCTTCTTTCCCCTCGGATGTCTCGGGCAGGGTCGCCCCGTCGTCTTCGCCCATGAGAACCGTCGTCGGGACGCGTATCCGTGGAAGATCGGCGAGGCGCTCTTCGAGGTCGTCGTAGGCCGGGTCGCCCTCGGCGTTCGCCCACCGGTGGCGGTACGAGTGGATCGCCACTCGCGCGAAGTCCGAGTTGTCGAAGGAGCGGGCCGTCGTCTCGAACTCCTCATCCGAAAAGTCCCAGTTCGGCGACCACACTTTCCAGAGATGTTCGCAGAAAGCGCGGCGGTTCTCTTCGAGTTCCTTTCTTCCCTTCTCCATATTGAAGTACCATTGGTACCAGTAATTTTGCGTTTGCGCGGGCGAGAGCTTTTGACCAGGATCATTCGTCCCGTAGCCGACCGCGAGGTTTATGAGGGATGAAACGCGCTCCGGATAAAGCGAAGCGAGAATATACGTCGCCCGCGCTCCCCAATCGTGTCCGACGAGGACGAAGCGTTCGAGCCCCAAAGCCTCCGTAAACTCGATGAGGTCCGCTCCGAGCGCGGCGAGTTGTCCGCTTCGCGGCGTGGAGTCGTCGAGAAAGCGCGTCTCTCCGTACCCCCGCACATACGGCGCGATGGTCCGGTGTCCGGCTTGGGCGAGAGGCCCGGAAACCTTCTCCCACGTCCTCGCGTCGTCGGGGAAACCGTGGACGAGGACGACGGGGCGGGAGCCGGGGTCACCTTTCTCCTCGTAAGCTATCTCCAGTCGGGATGTTTCGATCTTCTTCGCGCTCACTTTGGTCCTCCCCTCATCCCGCTTCCCCGTAGAGACGTAGCATGCCGTGGAGACGCAGCATGCTACGTCTCTACGAAGTCGCGCCTTTCGACCGCTTCACTCTTTTATATACCGCACCGAACGCGCCAGCGACGCCATGTCGAAGGAGCTTCGCGCGAGGAGCGTCATTGCGAGCGAGACGGCGACCGAGACCGCCACGGCCGCGGTGAACGACCAGAAAAGACTCCCCTCGGTCATGGACGGGTTCGGGAAAAGAAGCCAGCCGGCGAGGAGCGCGGCGAGCGTCGATGCCGTCGCGGCGAGCCCCGTGTATCTCTTGCTGTATAGCCCGAAAAAGACCGGGAAGACCGCGGCCGCGCAGACGAGGTCCGCGACGAGGAAGAGGTAGAGGACGCTGTATCCTTGCGCGGCGATGACGAGGAGGGGGACGGCGAGGATCAATGTCGAGTAGCGCGAGAGGCGGAGGAGGTGATGGGGGCGAGCTCGCGGCATTGCGCGCCTCGCGTCCACGGCGACGAGGCTCGCGAGGCCATTTATGAGGGTGTCGGCGCTGCTCATCACGAGCATGAAGCCGAGAAGCACGAGGGCGAGTATGAGGACCGGAGGCATCGCATCGAGGAGTACGGAGAAGAGCGCGACGGAGGGGGTTTCGGCCTGCCCGAGGCCGACGGCGGCGAGTCCGAAGAGTCCCATCGCGAAGACTATGGGGATGACGACCACGGCGGCTGTGAGAAAGCCCCGCGTCATCGCGCGTTCGTCGCGGGCGGCGTAGACGCGCTGCCAGTATCCCTGGTGGAAAAGGTTGGCGGCGAGGATCGCGATGAGGAACGTCGCGCCTCCTTCGAGGCCGGGGATGTGTCCGAAGCTGAGAAGCTCCGGCGCCCGCTCCGAAAGTCCCGAAATCGTCGGCGCGGCTCCTCCGAGAAGCACATATCCGGCGGCGAGGAGTATCGCTAAGAGGGGGAGGATCACCGTGGTCTGGACGTTGTCGGTGAAGATGGATGCCCGGAGTCCGCCGTAGGTCGTGTATGCGAGGGTCGCTGTGAGGACTATGAGGGCGGTCGTCCATAGTGGCACTCCGGCGACGAGGCTTGCGATGAGGGCCATGCCCGTGATCTCCGCCGCCAAAAATATGAACATGTAGAAAACCATGACGATGAGGGTGAGCGTGTACATTCCCCTTCCGTAGCGGTGGAAGACGTATTCGGTGAGGGTATGGCCTTCGGGCATGAGGTTTCTGAGCCTTCTTCCGAGCGCGATGAAGGCGAGCAGCGGAAGCGCCGAGCCGAGCGCGTAGCCCGTGATGGCGGGGAGTCCGCCCCACGTGGCGGCTTCGACGGGGCCGAAGAGGATCCAAGCTCCCATTCCCGAGGCAACCAGCGTGGCCGCCGTCGTCATCCCCCCGAAGCTCCCCCGCGCGGTGATGTAATCCTCCAGATCCCCGACGGTCTTCCGCGAATACGCCACTCCCGCCACGGCGAACGCGATGGCCGCCGCCAGCAAAACCCCGATGACCGCGACGCTCATTGGTCGTTTGCCGCCTCGAAGAACCCGACTTCGAGGCGCATCGCCCGCCGGTACGCTCGCCGAACGGACGGGGTGTCTTCGGCGTAACGGTCGAGGAGGGTTTCCAGAGTTTTCGCAAGCTCCTCGAATTCGGGGTCGGAGTACGTCTCGACCCACTCTGTGTACGGGTTGTCTTCCGACACGCCGTTTTGCGCGAGGCTTCGTCCGAGGTAGGCGTACAGGCGCATGCATGGGGTCATGGCGGCGCACGTTTGGCCGACCCCTTCGAGGGCGGCGGTCGAAAGGAGAAAGTTTGTGTATGCGAGGGTGGCGTCTCCCGGCTCGACTTCCGAGAGGTCCACGCTCCACTTTTTCGCGTAGCCCGCGTGGAGTTCGAGTTCCTCCATCACGCCGGAGATGAGGTTCGAAAAGCTCGAAAGTCCTTCGCGGTCGGGGCTGTGGGCGAGCGCGAGGGCGTACGCTCTGGCGAAAGCTTCGAGGAAGAAGGCGTCCTGCGCCACGTAATACTCGAAGCTCGTTCGCGGCAAAGTCCCGTCCCCGATGCCCCGGACGAACGGGTGTTCTAGGGAGGCCCGGGCGAGGTCTTCGTTTTCCTGCCAGAGTGTCTTTGCCAGGCTCATTCTTTACCTCCCGGAACGGCTATGTCCCAGAAATCTCTTTCGAGGCGGGCAACTTTCTGGAAGGACGCCTCGGCCTGCGCTTGCTCGGACTGCGTGGCCGCCTTGAGGGCCGAGTCCGCCGCCTCTTCAAGCGCGGCGACGTATTCCTGGAACTCCGGAGTGGTCCAGTGTTCGACGAACTCCCGATAATCCGGCGCTCCGGGCGAGGCGTTCGTCCAGGCGTCGAGGTAGGCTTTCTCGACGGCCCACAGCGCGGTTATGTTCGTCGGGTAGGAGCGGTCTTCGAGGGTTATGAAGAGGTCGCCGTAGGCTTTGTTCGTCGGGTGTTTGTCCGCGTCGAGGGAGAGGTTTCTTTCTTGCGCCTTCTCCTCGAACCAAGTGAGTTCTGATTCAAGCGCGGCGAGGCCGCCGATGATGAGGGCTTGATCACTCCTCGGAGCGCGCGGGACGAGGCGGGACTGGAAGACGAGGCCGGAGAGGACGAAGAGATAATCCTGAACCAGCCAGTTTTCGAAGGCTCCTTCCGGGAGCGTCCCCTCGCGGGTCTTATCCAGAAACGGGTGTTCGGTGGCTTCCTTCCACTGCGAATCGTGCGCTTCTATCAGGTCTTGCGGCTTCACGACGCTCTCCTCCTTCCGTCGGGCCGGAGGATGGAGACGCGGAAAAGCGTTCCGGGGAGGTTCCCGAAACGCTTCATATGGCCTCGACTATCCCGTGCAATTCATCCCTCCGCCGGCATTATCCGGATCAGGTCCTCGGGTCAGCGCGGCGTCGGCGCTATCTCAGCCCCCTTGCCCGGGAGCCCCCCGTTTTTGCAACCGAAGATCAGTCTACACGAGTCCTTCGCTCCGCTCCACTTCGAGCTCGACGACGCTTTTCTCCGTGATGCGCCAGCAACGGAACTCAGGCTCGTCTCCGGCGAGAGACACGATGAGGTGCGCGAGGTCGGGATAGAGCGCGAGTTCTCCGTCTTTCTCCGAAGGATATGCCGAACTTCGCGGATGGGAGTGATAAGTGCCCACGAGATCGAGCCCGAGGTCTCGGATTTCCCGCATCGCCGCTAACTGCGCCTCCGGTTCCATCTCGAACCTGGTTTGTCGATCATCCTCCGCCATGTTCGGGACCGGATAGACTTTCCGGGCCTTTTCCCCCTTCCCAGCCAGCCAGCCGCAGATTTCGTTCGGGGAGTCCTCCCGCGCGCGAGCGGCGATCTCAACGAGGAGTCGGTCTGAAACTTCGATCACGGCTTCGCCGACTCCATGCCTCTCCGGTGGTGGAACGGCGACAGGTCCACGGAAGGCTCTTCTCCGAGCGCGAGCGCGGAGACTATTTCGCCCGTGACGGGGGCGAGGAGGACGCCGTTTCTGTAATGTCCGGTCGCGACGAACAGGTTTTCGAGTCCTTCCACGGGGCCGAGCACCGGCAGCCCGTCCGGTGTGGCGGGACGGAGCCCACCCCACGCTCCCCGGAAAGTGGATCTCCTGATTTCCGGGACGAGTTTTACCGCCGCCCCGGAGAGCTTCGCCACGCCTTCCAGGGTCGGACGCCGGTCGAAGACGTTGGGCTCCTCGGTAGCGCCGATGACCACGCGCCCGTCTCTTTTGGAGACGAGATAGCAATCTTCGTTCCAGACGTTCGATTTTACGAGCGACCGTCCGGCCTCGACCGTGAGGATCTCACCTTTCACGGGATGCGCGGGCGGTTGGATCCCGACTTCCGCGGCGAGCCGTCCGCCGGCGACCCCGCCCGCGAGCACGACGCTCCCGGCGGAAACTTCGCCATGAACGGTTCGGACGCCGGAGACTTTCCCGTTCTGCGTCAGAAAGTCGGTGACGGGTTCCGCTTCGAGGATTTCGGCGCCGTTTCCGGCCGCGCCGAGCGCGAGCGCCCGCGTGAGCCGGGGCGAGTTGACCTGCCCCTCCTTCGGGAAATACAGCGCGGCGAGGACGCCGGAGGAAAGGCCGGGCTCCAGCTCGCGGGCCTCTTCGCCGTCGAGCCAGCGAGCGGAGAGACCTTTTCGTTTTTGCCAGAAGTACGTTTTGGCGAGCTTTTCAGCGAAGCCCTCGCTCGTGGCGGCGCGCAGCGTCCCGGCCCGGACATATTCCGGGTCGAGGCCGGTCTCTTCGCGGAGGGCTTCGCACAGCGGCCCGTGCATCTTTCGGCTTTCCAGCATCAGGTCAAGCAGAGGACCCGGCTCGTGGGACTCGGCCTGGGCGTTGAGCATCCCCGCCGCCGCCCCCGACGCCCCGGAAGCTATCCGCTCCGCCTCGAAGAGCGCGACCGAAGCTCCGCGCCTCGCCGCCGAGTACGCCACCGAACAGCCGATGACCCCGCCACCGATGACCACAACGTCGAAATACCGGGAGTCGGGAGTCGGGAGGCGCTTCGCTTCGGGAGTCGGGGTGTTCCCGACTTTCTCTTCTCCGGCGCTCACGCTTTTCCGCCTGACGGGCTTTCGATGGATGCGAGGGGACGCTTCAGTGGGGATTCCGCCTCCCCGCCTTTCCCGACTTCCGGTTTCGCGCGCGTTCGCGAAACGTTCGGGCGAGCCTTCATCCTCGCGGACTCGCCTTCTCCGGGGATTCCGCCTTCCCGCCCGACGACCTCTCGCCGACGGCGGAGGACGCTTCGCCCACGGAAGCCACGCCTCCGGGCTTTTCCCGACTCCCGACTCCCGACTCCCGACTCCCGGGGAGCGAAGCGACCGGAACTCCCTTTGTCGGGCTGGAGGGCGTAGCCGTCACGCTCGCGGGCATGCGGCCCGCGAGGCGGGAGAGGCGGCCCGCTTGCACGCCGAGTTTCATGGCTTCAGCCATCCGAATCGGATCGTCGGCTTTGGCTATCGCGGTGTTCACGAGGACGGCGTCGGCGCCGAGTTCCATCGACAGGGAAGCGTCCGAAGGCGCCCCGATGCCCGCGTCCACGACCACGGGCACGGAGACGCGCTCGGCTATGCGGTGGATCGAGGTCCAGTCGGGCATTCCCTGTCCGCTCCCGATGGGCGAGGCGAGCGGCATCACCGTCGCCGCTCCGGCTTCTTCGAGGCGGAGGGCGGCGACGAGGTCGGGACTCGTGTACGGAAGCACGATGAAGCCGTCGTCGGTGAGCGTTTTCGTCGCCTCGACGGTGGCGGCGGTGTCGGGCCACAACGTTTCCTTGTCGCCGATGACCTCGAGTTTGAGCCAGTTCGTTCCGGTCGCCTCGCGGGCGAGGTGGGCCATTCTTATGGCTTGTTCGGCGGTGTATGCTCCGGCGGTGTTTGGAAGCAGGCGGTAGCGCGAGAGATCGAGTTCGTGGAGGATGGAGCGTCCGCCGTCGAGATCCATGTACCGGATGGCGACCGTCACCATCTCCGTCCCCGACGCCTCGAGCGCGGCGTTCATCGTCTCGAAGTCTTCGTACTTCCCCGTCCCGAGGAAGAGGCGCGATGAAAAAGTTTCGCCCGCGATGACGAGTTCGTCGCTTCCTCCGGCGACGGCGTGGACGATCTCGACCTCGTCGTCGGCGCGGAGTTTATGGTCGTCCCACTCC
>JBOHBL010001010.1:0-1568 GCA_050698295.1 Rubrobacteraceae bacterium
TGGAGACGTAGCATGCTACGTCTCCACAAACGCTTCTCCTCGCCGCGCACAACCGTTTATACGGATTCCGTATAAGCTATGGAAAGGGAAGCACTTCGATGCGGGAGGAGACCTTGAACCTGTACACATTGTCACAGAGACGAGCCGACGAGGGGCGGCCCATCCGGGTGGGTCTCATCGGGGCGGGCAAGTTCGGTTCGATGTTCCTCGCCCAGGCCCGGACGACCCCCGGCATGCATGTGATGGCCGTCGCCGATTTGTCCGTTCCCCGCTCTCGCCAGGCGCTCGGGGAGACGGGCTGGGAGGAAGAACGGACGTCCGCCTCTTCATTCGCGGAGGCATTGAAATCCGGCGCGACATACGTCACGGAGGACGCCGACGCGCTGATCGCCGCCGACGGCCTCGATGTCGTGGCGGAGGCTACCGGTGATCCGGTGGCGGGCATTCACCATGCTCTCCAGTGCTTCACCCACGGGCGCCACGTCGTCATGGTCAACGTCGAAGCCGACGCTCTGGCGGGTCCCCTTCTCGCGCCGAGGAGGCCGGGGTTGTGTACTCTCTGGCGTACGGAGACCAGCCGGCCATCATATGCGAGATGGTGGACTGGGCGAGGACGTCGGGTTTCGAGGTCGTCTGCGCGGGCAAGGGCACGAAGTACCTCCCCGAGTACCACTCCTCGACGCCGGACACGGTTTGGGGACACTACGGCTTCACTCCGGAGCAAGTCGAAAAAGGCGGACTCAACGCGAAGATGTTCAACTCCTTTCTCGACGGAACCAAGTCGGCCATCGAGATGGCCGCTGTCGCGAACGCCGCCGGACTTGCTCCGGCCCCAGAGGGTCTCGCGTTCCCGCCAGCCGGAGCGGAGGATCTTCCGCGGGTCTGCCGTCCTCGGAAAGACGGAGGCTATCTGAGCCATTCCGGGACGGTCGAGGTCGTCTCCAGCATGGAACGCGACGGGAGCGCGGTGGAGCGCGACTTGCGGTGGGGAGTGTTCGTAACGTTCAAGGCCGCGACCGACTACGTCGCGCGTTGTTTCTCGGAATACGGACTCACCACGGACGAGTCGGGTGTCTACGCGGCGCTGTTCCGTCCTTACCATCTCATAGGACTCGAACTCGGCATCAGCGTCGCGGCGATAGCCTTGCGGGGACACGCGACCGGAACCCCAACAGATTTCCGAAGTGACGTGGTGGCCGTCGCAAAACGGGATCTCGCCTCCGGAGAAGAGTTGGATGGCGAAGGAGGCCACACGGTGTACGGTCGCCTCACTGCCGCCGAGGATTCGCTGGCGATGAAAGCCTTCCCGATCGGACTCGCTCATAGAGTCAAGCTACGAAGAGCGTTGGCCGCGGGCGAGACCGTGAAGTGGTCGGATGTCGAGATCGAAGACGGTCAAGCAGTAAAGTTTCGCCGCGAAATGGAGCGCGGCCTCCATAGAACGGCTGAATAAAGCACTGCTCGATGAACTTTCGTGATTCGAAGAGGTGTCGGAGCGTACGCGGTGGGCGGCTCGTCATCGAAAAGACTGGAAGACACGCCCCTTGTAACAGCCTCTCTCATAGCGG
>JBOHBL010001011.1:0-1484 GCA_050698295.1 Rubrobacteraceae bacterium
GAGCGCCTCAGCGGGGCTCCCTCTCCGCATCAAATGCGCCAGGAAGAGCGCCGCCGTCGCATCGCCCGCCCCGTTGACTTCCAGAGGCAGAGCCGGCGTCTCGACGAGCCACGCCCCATCCCCTGAGACCGCCAGCATCTCGATGATTCCTCCGTCCGCGTCCGCTCTTCTCAGGCTCGTCGTCAGGACCGTCTCCGGCCCGAGCCTCCGCGCCTTGTCCGAAGCCTCCAGCGCGTCTTCAAGCGTGGAGACCTCCACACCTGTCAGGAATTCCAGTTCGAACTGGTTCGGGGTGATGACGTCCGCCGCCGGGATCGCGACCTCTTTCATGAACTCCGGTATGCCCGGCCTCACGAAGAACCCGCGCCCCACGTCTCCCATCACCGGGTCGCAGCAATAAACGGCGTCGCCGTTCAACTCCTTCACCCGTCCGACCGCCCCGACGATGATCTCACCCAGCGAAACATCTCCCATGTACCCGGAAAGTACCGCATCGCAATCAGGCAACACTCCTCGATCCTCGACCCCCCGAATCACCCCGGCAATGTCCTCAGCCGGCAATACCGGCCCCCTCCATTCCCCGTACCCGGTGTGGTTGCTGAAATGGACCGTGTTCACCGGCCACACCTCGAACCCCATCCGCTGCAACGGAAAAACCGCCGCGCTGTTCCCCACGTGCCCATACGCCACCGACGACTGGATCGAAAGTATGTTCATAAATCTCCTCGCAACTCGCCAACCGTGGCGGAATGGTAGCAATTTGGTGAGTGGCGAGTAGAAGAACAACTACTCACCGGCGGTGAAGCCGCCCCTTGACATCCTTCCATATTCTAATAATATACAAGCAGTATGTATATTAATGGAGGAAAGATGGCGGAGAGGCGGACGCAGGCGGAGAGGCGCGAGGCTACTCGGCGGGCATTGCTCGATGCTGGGCGGGAGTTGTTTGTGGAGCGGGGCTATCACGAGGCTTCGCAGGAGGAGATCGCGGGACGGGCGGGGGTCACGCGGGGGGCTTTGTACCACAACTTCGAGGGGGGGAAGAAGGGTTTGTTTCGGGAGGTGGCCGAAGAGATTGAGGTCGAGCTTGACGAGGTAATCGCCGCGGCGGCTCGGGAGGAGTTTGAGCGGAGCGGGGACGCGGTCGAGGCGTGGATGGCCGGGAACTGCGCTTACCTCGAGTTTTGCACCAGGGAGGACGTGAAGATGATCCTCTTCGGGGACGCTTCGTCGGCGCTCGGGTTCGACGAGTGGCGTGAAATCGACGCGGCGCACGGTCTGCCGCAGATAAGGCGGGGCCTCGAGATGCTGATGGATCTCGGTTTGCTGGAGGAGCAGCCGGTCGAGCCGCTCGCGCACCTGTGGTATGGGGCGACGGCCGAGGCCGGGATGTACGTCGCCTCCGCCGAAGATTCCGGAAAGGCCATAGACGAAATGCGAGAGGCTATGCGGCGGATGTTCGAGGGAATGCACAGGCGTGGAGG
>JBOHBL010001012.1:0-1632 GCA_050698295.1 Rubrobacteraceae bacterium
ACGTCGCGAAGATCCAGTCGCTCCAGAAACTCGGCCACGAGCCGGACCATTCCCAGGATCGAGAGGTCGGCGTCGGGTAGCATCGGGCGGCGATGACCTCCCAGCGGCAGGGTGGGTACGATGCAGCGGTGGGCGTCTCGCAACTCGCTCACCACGCCTCTCCACAGCGAGCCGTCCATGGCGACTCCGTGAAGCAGGACGAGAACGGGACCGTTTCCGCCCGTGTCCTCGTATTCCATGGTTCCCGCCGACAGCTCGATCTCTCGCATCTTCTTATCTCCTTCAACCGACAAAGGTCAGCCTCTCGTCCAGCGGGCTTCGTAGCCGAGCAGTCGAGCCAGTCGCGCCAACCCTCCGAAGAAGAGCCTCTGCAGAAAGACCGGCGGGCCGGCGACGTAACCGTCCATGCGCTCCCAGAGCATCCCCAGAAGCAGCGGGTCGATGGGTATGCCCCGCCCGTTCAACTTGCCCGCCATATCCAGCCGGTGCATGAACTCGAACATCTCCCGATGGTGTCCGGGTGGTCGATCCTCTTCGAGGATGACCAGCCAATCTTCGCCGACGTGATCGAACTCGTGCGTCTGACCCGGACGGACGGTGACGCTCTCGCCGGGACCGAGCACCAGCTCCCGCCCGTCCACCCGGAAGCGCGCTTTGCCCTCCTCGATGGTGAAGGTCTGCTCCACGAGCGGGTGCCAGTGGGGACCGGGCAGCGCGCCGGTAGGCGGCACGACGCTCCTCACCAAAAGGTACTCGCCGATCTCGTCCGCGCCCCCCTCGACGAACGCGCGGCGAGTTCCGTCGGGATGCGCCAGGGTCTTCTCCCGGCCCTCGCCATGCTCGGCACGGTTTACTCCAGCCCCCGTTCCGCTGCTCGATGCTCTGTGGTCCATCGTCTTCCTCCTTTAGCAAGGTTGGCTTCCTGCTGAAATTATTTCCATCCTACCGGAACCCCGAACGGCTTCTCGCTACAAGAACGATGCGCGCCAGCACCTCGTAGTTGGGGTTGAAGTAGTGGAACTTCGCCCCCGGCTCCCTTCGCAGGCTCCGGGCGTCCGGGTCGCCGGCTTCGAGTCGGGGTCCGCGGTTTCGGGGTACTGGTCAACGAAAAGCCACCCTTCCCGTGCTTTCTTCGCCTTCCGCCGGGACGAAGCGGGGCGAATTACCCGGACGGAGTCCCCAATCGTCGGTGAACACGTCAGCTTCGTACGCTTCGATCTCTCGTCTCTCTTCGGCGGAGAGGCCTCCGTCGGCGAGCGACGGCTCGATGAGGTCGAACTGGTAGTCGGTGTGGTCGTGGGCGTGCAGTACGACCGTGTTCGGCAGTTCCTCGCTCAACTCCCGCACGCGCCGGATCCCCTCGACCTGCTTTTCGGTCTCCTCCCCGCCTATCGTCATCTGGCGCACCTCCTCGACGGCCAGATGCCGCAGCGTGTAGGCATGGTCGCCGACGAAGAGAAGGTCATGGCCGTCCATCCGCAGCAGGACCGAGGTATGTCCCGGCGAGTGGCCGGGGGTGGGCAAGAGCCTCACGCTCCCGTCGCCGAACACGTCCTCGCTCGCGTCGAAGTTCTGGAACGGCCCCGAAGTGTACGAGACGAGTTCCAGGTCGTCATCCGCCGTCTCGAACGA
>JBOHBL010001013.1:0-1036 GCA_050698295.1 Rubrobacteraceae bacterium
GGACGCAAGCTCCGCAAAGTCCTCGACAACCTCTCCCGCATCCTCGCCGTCGAGGCGGTGTGCGCCGCTCAAGCCCTCGACCTCCGCGCCCCGTTGAAACCGGCGCCCGCGACCGGGGCCGTCCATCGGCGAATCCGGCGCGACATCCCGTTCATCGAAGAAGACGAGTTCCTCGCCCCGCATTTGAGAAGCGCGGAGGAGCTTGTGCGAAGCGGGGCTATGGTCGAGGCCGTGGAAGGTTTGGTGGAGCTTGAATAACGTGGCCGACACGAGATCCTACGTGGTCCTCGACGGGGCTTCCCTGACGCCGGAGGACGTTGCCGGGATAGTCCGCGACGGCCTCGGGGTGTCGCTGTCTTCCGGGGCGATGGGACGAAACGAGGAAGCCTGCGAACTCAACCTGAAGTTGCTGGAGGGCGGCGCCAGGATCTACGGCGTGAACACCGGCGTGGGGTCTTTGCGGTCGGTGGAGATACCCTCGGAGCTTCGGGACGACTACCAGCGCAGGCTTCTCCGGAGCCACGCCCTCGGGGCCGGCGAGCCGGTGCCGGACGAGGTCGCGCGGGCCATGATCGCGGTCCGCGCGAACCAGCTCGCTGCCGGGGGCGCGGGCGTGCGTCCGGACCTGATCCACGCCCTCGTGGACATTCTGAACGAAGGCTCGGTGCCCGAAGTCCGCGAGCTCGGCTCCCTCGGCACGGGAGACCTCACCTCCCTCGCGGAGGTCGGACTCACGCTCCTCGGAGAACGCCCGTTCCGGGACGGGAGGATGAGGCCATCCGTTTCGCTCGGGCCGCGTGACGGACTCATGCTCATGAGCAGCAACGCCCACGCCATCGGCGAGGCCGCGCTGTGCGCCGTGGACCTCACGCGCCTGACGAGATCCCTCGAAGCGTGCGCCGCCATCTCCTTCGAGGCGGCGAGAGCGAACTCGAGGGCGCTCGACGAGCGCGTCCACGCCGCCCGTCCCCACCCCGGCAGGTCGCACCTCGTCACGTTAACCGTCGACCCGGACAGCAACATTGCCGAACAGGAC
>JBOHBL010001014.1:0-1026 GCA_050698295.1 Rubrobacteraceae bacterium
CGGTAGGCCTCGGCGCAGTCGAGGCCATAGCCGACCACGAAGTGGTCGTCAATCGTGAAGCCGAGGTAGTCCACCGCGATATCGTCGTTGCCCGGGATCTTCTTCTTCAGGAGGGCGCAGACCTTGACGGAGGCGGGCTTGCGCGTTGCGAGCAGCTCGATGATTTTCTGGAGCGTGCGGCCGGTGTCCACGATGTCCTCGACGATCAAGACCTCGCGTCCCGCCACGTCGGTCGTCAGGTCCCGCACGAGCCGGACGTTGCCGGAGGAGCGCGTGCCGGCCCCGTAGGAGGAGACCTGCAGGAAGTCGAGGGTGACGGGTGTCCGCATCCTCTTGGCGAGGTCGCAGAGGAAGAAAATGGAACCTTTCAGGATCCCGACGAGCAGGACCGGCCTGCCCGCCTGGTCGCGGTCCACTTCGGAGGCGAGTCTGGCGACGCCTTCGTCCAGAGCGGTCTCGTCTATGAGCGTCCGGCCGAGCTTCATGAATGATCCTCCGGCGAAAGCGCCGCGAAAACGGGCTACAATACCCAATTCGGGAAAAAATTGCCGATGTCCGTCGAGAAAATTCAGCTTCTCCACGAAGACTACATCCGGCTCACGGAGAGATTCAAGGCTCTCTGGACCTTCAACCAGTTCCTGCGCGGCGTTTACAAGACGTTCTTCTCCTCCGAGCCGGCGTACCAGGTGGACTTCAACGCGCTCTACGACGAGGTCAAGGGGTTCTCGGGGCAGATCAACACGGCTCAGCCGGAAGCGTTGGCGCCGCGGATGGACGAGCTTTCCGAGAAGCTGGGCGCGGTCTCGCGCGCGCTGCGCGAGGTGGACCGCAAGGTGTCTCCCTCGTTGGTGCGGCGGTTCTTCGAGAAGGTAAGGCCGCAGGACGAGAAGATCGCGTTCCACCTGCTGCGCTTCTATTTCTCGCAGCCCGATGTGGACGAGGACGTCGTGGACAAGGTGGACTTCCTGGCCACGGTCGCGGCCGCCGGGCAGCCGGACCCGGCAGCCCCGGCGGCGAAGCCTCGCA
>JBOHBL010001015.1:0-10335 GCA_050698295.1 Rubrobacteraceae bacterium
CCTCCGAACGCAACTTCCAGGCGATGGAGGCCGAGCAGAAAGGCGACATCGAACTCGCCATCTCGCTCTACGAACAGAGCGTCGCCGAAGAGTTCGTCGAAGCCCATCCCTACGAAAGGCTCGCCGCCATCTACGAGAGGCAAGGCAAACGCGAAGACGCCCTCGAAGCCACGGAGAAGTTCATAGCCCTCGCAAAGAGCGGCAGAATGCCAAAAGGAGCGCAGCGTTCCGCCGACAGGAAGATGGCCGAGTTCGAGACACGAGCCAGGAAGTGCAGGGAGTAGGGAAGGTTCTCGACTTTCTCTTCTTCGACGCTTTCGCATTCCCGCCTGACGAACTCTCGGCGGATTCGAAAAGAGACTTCGATGGCGAGGGTGTCTCCTTTGTCTTTTCCCTACTCCCTATCTCCCCATTCCCCGGAGCGAAGCGACCCGAGCGACGCGCCTCCCTACTCCCTGTATTTATCAGACGAGCAGCTTTTTCGCTTCGGTCATCGCCTTGAGTTTTCCGAAGGCGATCTCGCGGGGGAGGTGGTTGAGGCCGCAGGAACTCGTGATGAGGGTCTGTTCGGGCTGGAGCCAGCTCTGGACGGTGATCCTCTCGGCGATCTGCTCCGGGCTTTCGACCCGCCTGTCCTGAACGTCGGCGGCTCCGACGGCGAGTTGTTGATTGTTCAGAACATCGCGGTAGGCGTCGGCGAAATCGTATTCGACCATGAGGGCGTCGCAGTTTATTTTGGTGATGATGTCCGCCGGATATTCGCCGAAGTCGAAGTAGCGGTGGCCGATCTGGTCTCCCGCGTCGAAGTCTTCGCTGACGGAATAGTTCCCCTGGCAGATGTGGACCCATTTGTACATGTCGATGCCGTCGAAAGCCTGGTTTATAGCCTCGACCGCAGCCTCGACCTCGTCGCGCTCGACGGCGGCGAACAGCGGCTCGTCGATCTGCGCGTGGGCGCAGCCCGCTTCCTGAAGCTCCTTGAAGTTGCGGTTGATGACCTCCCCGAGGTCCTGCATAAACCGGCTTATGTCGTCGTAGTGTTCGTCGTGGGCGACTTTGGCGAGCATGTGCGGCCCCGTCATCGTGACCTTCACGTCGCGCTCGGTGAACCGGGAGACCATCCGGAACTCGTCCACGAGCCCGAGGTCGCCGTACTCGACCCTGCCGGTGAGGACGGCTCCGGGGTGCGTGACTTTGTCGTCCTTCGGTGTGATCGGCTTCGGGCGCGTCTCGTTGGAGAAGCCGGGTATTTTGTTCCAGAAGTGGTTGAGCATGGCGTTTGGCGGGGCGTGACGGTTGTTGGCGCGCCGGTGCATCTCGCCGCCGTTAATGACATCGGTGCCGGCGGCGACCTGATCCGCTATCGCCGCCTGGCTGGCGCGGAACTGAGCGTCGGCCATGTCTTCGGGCGAGAGCGTTCCCGCCTCGACTTGCTTTTCGAGCGCCTCGTACCATCGCGGCACGCTGTACGAACCGACCACCGAGGTCGTGTACTTCTCCAGCATCACTTCGTTCGCTCCTTTCCCGGAAAGCAAAGACCACTCAAGTATACAGAGATACTTGTGCGCTTTTCGCCATCCACCGATGGCGGGAACGTCGTTTCCCTCCGAGGTAGCCGTCAATGCCGCTTTGGAGCGCGAGCTTCCAACCCTCGAAGTCGAGGGCCGATCACATTTTGCGGATACTCAGAATCCCTGTTGTTGCTGAAGCAAGGCCGCTCCGGCGATGATGAGGATGACCACAACCACAAGCGTCAGCAAAAGGACCACGCCGACCGGGATCAGCACGATGGCGGCGGCGCGTCCCGTCGTCGTCGAGTGGGCTTCGCGGATTCCGAGTACGCCGAGCACGATATACCAGATCGTGATGGGGATGGTCAGGATGAGACCGAGCAGCGGTATGGCGCCGAGCCAGCTCACGAGGTAGAGGAAACCGAGGTATGCTCCGACCCGAAACGTCGCCTCGAAACCCGCGTTGCTCTGCCCGGCGAGCAGCATCACGAGCAGGTGGATCACGCCCGATCCCACGAACACGCCTATCGCGGCCACGATCACATAAAAGATGGGCTGGAGGATCAATTGCAGGAACGCATCGAGGAAATCGCCCACGATCAGGGTGAAGAGGAACGTCAGCACGCCGGCGAGTATTCCGCCCACGAGCGCGCATATCAGGGTGAAGACGAGCGGGTTGACAAAGTCTCCGCTCTTTCGCATCCCCCGGAAAAAGCCGACGGGGTTGAGCACCATGCCCCGGACGGTGCTTATGAAGCTCTGCACCGGGTCGGAGAGGTTGAATTCTCCGGCGGAAACTCCCGACGATGAGGCGGAAGGTTCGTTCCGCGGGGGGGGCGGCGGGCCGCTCGAGCCCGAAGATCCCGTATTGAAGTCCATGTCCATCCTCCTGTGACGTTTTTGTTCAGCCGCAATCTACCCTCTCCGGGCGCGTCGCGCAACGTGGGTGCGCTAAAATGGCTCTGGGACTGCTGGTCCGAATGGGAATGGGAGACTTGCTGTGTCGTCCACGATAGAGAACCTCGAAAGGGAGCTTGGCGAAGCTCAACGCGAGCGCGAGAACGAGGAGCGGGCTGTGATCCGGGCGGAGAACGCCCACGAGGCGGTGTGTTCGGCCCGCGACGAAGCGTGGTCGGAGGGCGACGCCTCCGACCCGGAGGTCGAGAATCTCACCTCGCTCGTCTACCGGCGACGCCGGGAATTGTACGAAGCGATAGACCGGCTCAAAGCGGTCGAAGGCAAGGAGCGCAGGATCAAAAGCCGCCTTATGTACGTGCTGCCAGCCGAACGCCGCCGCTACCTCTCCGGCACGGTGGACGAGGAGTTCGAGGAGCTTCTTAAAGCCATCGAGGAGGCGTACCGGCGGGAATCGCCGGATGTCGTTATCTCCGTCGTGACCGAGCGTCCGGGGGAGATGGACCTGCGCGGGGATGCGACGTGGCGGGCGCTGGAGCGACTCTACGGCGGGACGGTGAGGCGGTGGGTCGAGATCCACGGCGACTCCCGGATAGTCGAGCGGATGGCGCGGCAGGTCTCCTACTACGCCGGAGGCCACATGCCGCGCGCCTTCGTGAGCGGAGAGGAGATCCGGATCCCGCACTCCACCGGACGGGAAGGCTTGAAACCTCTTCCCCGCTACGACAACGAAGAAGGGCGCGTCTCTTTGGCCAGGATCACCACCCGAAGGTACCTGGACGAGAACTCCATCGCCCGGCTCTCCAAACGCTCCCCGACGCTGGTGCAGATCGCCGACATAGCCCGCCTGTATCAGACGATGAACCTGACCGTCGATGAGATCCGGTGGCGCCTCGAACAACTCATCTCCCTCCGCCTGGAAGTCCTCGAAGCGGTCTACCGCCTCACCGGAGAACGCCGTCGCTTCTCCTTCTACGAAATCGCCCGCGCCGCACGCCTCCTCGACGGCCACTTCCCCGATCCCGGAGTGGCCGCCGAAGCCCTCGCGAACGCCGTCGAACGCGCTCTCGAAACCGGAGTCCCGCTCGTGGACGTGGCCTACATGAGCGTGACGAAATAGCGTTCGGCGTGCGAAAATATGGGCGGAGGTTTTGTATGGAAAAAGAACGCGCGGAACTGAATAGCGATCTTCTGCGAGCGGTGCGGGAAATCGCCCGCAAGGAGAACCGTGACGAGCGGGAGGTTCTCAATGAGGCAGTAAGTCTCTTTCTTAGCCTCCGAAGGCGTTTCGTGTCCAACGATCCCGTCATTGGTCGTGAGATTCGGAAGATCTACGCGACGCCTTCCCGATTCGAGTCACCCGGCAGCTTCAGGGAATATTTCGAGGAAGCGGCCCGGTGGCAGGAAGAGAACGGCGTCGAACCCCTGTCCGACGAAGAGGCGATGGAGCTAGCCGATGAGGAACTCCACACCATGCGCCGCGAACGCGACGAGAAGGCCCGACGATAAGGGCCGTCCTCGATCCAAACGCTCTCATCTCCGCCCGAATCTCTCCGAGAGGCACGAACTCCCGCATACTCGACGCAGCCGAAGAGAACCGCTTCGAACTGGTCCTGTCGGGCCTCCTTGTCAAGGAGGTGAAAACCATGCTGGAGCGCCCGAAATTCCGCCGCTACTTCCCGGAAGATGAAGTTCCGAGATACCTCTCGCGCTTGATTTCCGCCTCCGCTCTGATCTCGGAGGGAAGCGAAGAGAATCCGCGTTCTTTCGTGGACGATCCGAAGGACGACTATCTTGTGGAACTCGCCCTCGCCGCCCAAGCTAACGTGATCGTCAGCGGCGACCGCCACCTCAACGATCCCCCACGAAAGCTTCCCGTCCGAGTGATCCGTCCCGCCGAATTCCTGGCGGAACTGGAAGATGACCTATAATTCAAACCGAGAAGTCCGGGGGGATGAGAATCCTACTGCGGGATCCGAAGCGCCTGTCCGGGCACGATCACCTCGGGGTCCTCGATCTGGTCGCGGTTCGCCGCGAAGATGCGCCGCCACCTCTGCGGGTCTCCGTAAAATTGCGCGGCGATCTCCGATAGCGTCTCCCCGCTTTCGACCTCGTGCTGCGCGAAGCCGTGATACGGGTCGATGAGGACCTTGCCGAAGACGATGGGGACGACCCTCTTGTTGATCTCGCTGTTGTCGTTCTGCGAGACTTCGAAGACTTCCAGCGTGCCTCGCGCCGTGGACGGAGCGCCGGGGATGTTTATCGAGATCTGGAAGTTGCCGAGTATCCCCGTACCTCCGGCGTTGATCGTGACTTCCTTCAGCTCCGCGCCCTTGCCGTCGCGCACCCGCGCATGGAACACGCCCTCGAAGCCCGTCCCGATGCCGCAAACCTTGACCGGATCGTCCACCAGATCATGCGGACGCGGTTGACGAACGCTTATCGGCGGGAAACCTGCCATGACGCTACCTCCTCGCTGCCTTTCGCCTAAACGCATGCTACCACGCCAAAATGCGGCGGGATAGAGCCGCGAAAGAAGCGAGTGGAGAAGCCAGAAAATACGACACCTCTCCCGCCCGTCCGCTCATCCGTCCGAGAGGTCGTGTTCCGGCACCGAGAGGTTGTACGGCCTCGCCGGTTTTTCGGCCAGCACTCGAACTTTGTAGACGAAGTCCGGGACGAATTCGCCGCGGCGCGCTTCGAGTATCTCGACGGGCTGGCCGGTGGCTTTGAGGGCGGCCTTCTCTCCGACTGTGTAACGGGCGGGGCGGTTTCGGTCTACCGGCATCTCGTATCTCCTCTCGATCTTCCAAAGTATAATGATCCGTCGTTCGAGAACATTCTGTCATACGAGAGTCCGAGGAGGCGTGAGATGCCGCAGCGATACGACCTCATCGTGGTGGGAGCGGGACCGGGAGGCTCGGCGACGGCTTTTTACGCGGCGCGCGCGGGACTTTCGACCCTCGTCCTCGACCGCCAGAAGTTCCCCCGCGACAAGCCGTGCGGCGACGGCCTGATGCCCCACGCCGCCGAGGAGATACGCCTCATGGGCCTCGGCGATTGGCTCGACGAAGACCACCACGGCAAGTTCACCGGCTTCTCGATGTACACCGACACCGCCTCCTTCCGCCAGAACGTCCCCCCTTCCTTCCACGGCCCGAAAGGCTACGTAGTCCGCCGCGAGGAAACCGACGCGAAACTGGCGAAACAGGCGAAATCTTCGGGCGCGGAGTTGCGCGAAGGCGTGAGGGCGACCCGGCTCCTGCGCTCCGCCGCCGGGACGGTCACGGGCATAGCCGCTGAGAACGGAGACGGAGAGCTTCGCTTCGAGGCCCCGCTGGTCATGGCGGCCGACGGGGTCGGGGGCTTCGCCGGAGGCGGGATGAAAGCCCGCCAGAACGCCGTCGCGAGGCGGCAGTACTTCCGGGACGTCGATGGGCCGAACAAGGAGGATCTCCAGGTCTTCATCACGAGGGACATGAACGCGGATCACGCCGGCTACGGCTGGGTCTTCTACCTCGGGGACGGGACGGCGAACGTCGGGGCGGGCGTCTCGACGAAGGCGCTTCAGAAGACCGGGCGCAACCTCAAGGATTTCTACGACCGGTTCCTCGAAGAGCCCCAGATGAAGGCCTGGTTGGCGAACGCCGAGCCGGAAGGCCCGCCGAAAAGCTGGTCCTTGAAGATGGGGATGTGGGGAGCGAAGCGGTACGGGCAGGGGATCCTGGCCGTCGGAGACGCGGGGAGCATGGTGCATCCGATCAGCGGCGAGGGCGTCGGATACGCCATTGAAGCGGGTCGTCTCGCCGCCTCCTGGGCTCACGAAGCCCACGCCCGAAACGACTTCTCAGCCTCCATCCTCGCCGGCTACGAGAAGCAACTAAAACGCCGGCGAGCCCGCGAACACATCTCCGGCCACGCCCTCGTCCACCTCGTCCCGAACCTGTGCATGCTCGAACCGCTCTTCAAAGCCTGCGAAACGGACGAAAACGCCCGCCGGACCCTCATCGAAGGCTTCACCGGAGACGCCCCGATCTACCACATCCTCAAACACCCGAAAGCCCTGGCGAACGCGGCGAGAGAAGTGGTTCGGGAAGTCGCCGGCAGATAAGGGCGGTTCGGGAAAGCGCCCTTATCCGACCAGCCGGACGTCGTCCAGATAGAAGCGCGTGTGGAGGTCCTCGTCGGTGCCCGCCGCGAAGCTGAGGTAGACCTCGCGCCCCTCGAAGCGCGAGAGGTCCACGGTTTCGCGGCGCCAGGGGCGGGCGTCTTCGCCGGTGTAACGCTTGAGAACGGAGACCTTTTCGCGCTCCTCGTCGGTCAGGCGGACGGTGAGCCGGTCTCCGAAATCCTCGCTCTCTTCGGTCGTGATCCTGAGATCGTACGAGAGCCGGGCGTCGTCTCCGATGCGGACCTGCTGGCGCAGCTCGTCCACGCCGTCGTCGTAGCCGCCGAGCCTCGCGAACTCGCCCTTGAGGATGAGCTTCGCGCCGTCCGTCGCCCACTCCTCCCAGCCGGCGTCCTGACTGCCGAACGCGCCGTTCTCGAGCAAATTCTTCCTCGGCGGCTCCGGACCTTCGGGTTCTTCCACGCTCGCCGTCGGATCCACGAAGCCGCCGAAGTCCGTCGTCCAGTACCACTCGAACGCCGAGTCGGGGACCTGTATCCTCGACACCCCCACGACTTTGTAGTTGTCGTCGAGCATGGCGGTGTTGTGGCTCGGGGAGTCCTTCCACGCCTCGAAAACCTCCTCGGCGGTATCGTAGCCGACCGCGAGGTTTTCGCCCTTGTAAGTATTGTAGTCGTAACCCTCGGCGGACATCCGGTCCCAGGGTTGAGTGCCGACGGGATAGCGGGAGCTCGCGACGGTGTCGTGGGCGAAGAAGTCGTACTCGGCCATGTCTTCGTTGTGATGCTCGGAGGCTACGGTCAGGTCGTCGGAGAAAATGAGTGGTCCCGCGCCGTTCTGTTCGCGGTACTCGTTGATCAAGTCGAGGAACTCGATCTCTTCGGCATCGTAGGCGGTGTCTGAGCTTGCGACCCCTGGCGCGACGAAGGCAAGCATCACCGCGGCGACCAGCGGGATCATGGCAATTTTGAGACGTGACATCAACTCTCCTGAACTTTTTCCTCTCCTGCGGGCGCGACTCCGGCGTATTATGCCCAATCGAACCGCTCTCCGCCATACCTCAAATGAGTGATTTTCTCCGTTCATTTTCCCTCCTCCGACATTCCGGGGTCTTCCTGTCGCGGCCGAACGACCGCTTTCTTATGATCGTCCACGCGCCTGGAGGACTTTAATCCCGTGGCTATGGACAGATTCGGTTCGTTTATCATGTATGCTGCGGGAGGCGTTGGATCCGGTAGCGTGGAGGTGGAGGCTTGTCCGTAAATACACTGGATATCGGTTCGGCGAAGGTCCACGTCCTCGAAGACGGGCTCTTCATAACCGACGCGGGAAACATTTTAGGGGACACGGGCGGACGCAAAATGCGGATTCGAGGCGCGATGCACGCCGTCCTGATCGAGTCCGGCGACGAGCTCATCCTCCTCGACGCGGGCTTCGGTCCCGACATCCCGGAAATCCTCGAAGGCCGCTACGAACTCAGACGCGAGAAGACATTGCTCGAAGCCATCGAAGGAACCGGCCACGCTCCCGAGGACGTGACTCGCGTGATCCTCTCGCACCTAGATCCCGACCACGTCGGTTGGGCGCTCAATCCGCCGAGCTTCCCGAACGCGACAGTTTATGTCCAGAGAGAAGCTCTGGAAGAAGCGAAGAACATGCCGGAAACGGACGGAAGACGAATAGCGGTACCGCAGATCGAAAAGGGACTCGAAGAAGGCTGGGTCGAGTTGCTCGACGGCGATGAAGAGATCGCGGAGGGAGTTCGCGTCGAAGTGAGGGCCGGACATTCGGCGGGACATCAGGTAGTTTGGATCCGCGACGAAGCCCTCTTCACCGCCGACCTCGCGCCGAGCAAAATATTCCTCAACCCGGACGTCATAGCCGGCGTGGACACCGACCCGGAAGCCGCCCGCCGAAACCGCATCGAAGTCCTCTCGGAGGCCGAGAAACGAAACGCCCTCGCCATCCTCTACCACGAACCCGAAGACTCCCTCGTGAAAATCCGAAAGTCCGGGGAGGGATTCGAAGCGACACCGGTGGAGATTTGACTAGCTCCCCTTTCGCCTGTTGCGGCGCTCCTTGAATTTGCGCCAGATAAACGGCGCCGCCATGATCAACAGCTTCCTCAATATACTGCCCATAACTACCTCCTGAACACCTTCGACAAAGCCTCGTTCGTTATATACGTGATACCCGAAACAAAGTCACGAAAAACCGGGAGTAGGGAAAGACGAGAGGTCGAAACCCACGGCGCCTAAGCCCCCGGTCGAACTCGCCGAGAGTTTGTCGAAAGGGAGAGCGAGCGCATCGAGGAAGTGACGGTCGAGAACACCCCTACTCCCTGCTCTTCACCCTTCGTGCCACGTCGTCATGCGCTCGACGGGCTCTCGGCGTCGGCGGGTCTCGGGCATGTCGGGGTAGCCGATGTAGAGAAAGGCGACGAGGCGGTCGCCGTTTTCGAGGTTGAAGAATTGGCGCGTGTGTTCGTGGTAGGCGACGGGACCGGTGCGCCACATCGCGCCGAGGCCGAGGGAATGGGCTGTGAGCTGCATGTTCTGGATGGCGGCCGAGCAGGCGGCGTAGTTCTCGATGGTCTCGATCTCGTCGCGCCCGGCTTTCGATATCACGGCTATGACCACCGGCGAACGGAAAGCCTTTTTCCTTTCGCGGCTGATGCGACCCTTGATGAGCTCTTCGTCTTCTCTTTCTTCTCCGGCTTTCTGGCGGGCGACCTCGGCGCGAACCTTCGCAAGCTCTCCGCGGCCATTGCCGGTGAAGACGTGGAAGCGCCAGGGCTCGGTGATCTTGTGATTCGGCGCGTGGATGGCGCTTTCGAGGATCTTCTGGATGTCCCTCCTCGAAACTTCTTCCTGACTCATCCTCCCGACGCTCCTCCGGGACTCGATGGCTTCGAAGACTTCCATCAGAACAGAAACTCGCTGTAGTGGACGGCTCCGCGATTTTCGAGGAGAGCCCTCACGCCGCCGGGATACCACGGCATCCTCCGATCGGCGGTCTCGAACGGCGCCCACTCGACTTTCACCACCTCCTCGTCTTTTTGAAGCGCGGCCACGCCTCCGACGCGACGGGCCAGGAAGGTGGCGATCAGGACGTGGCTGTTTCGGAGCCTCTCGCCGACGGCGACTATGCCTTCTACGACGACATCGAGGCCGGTCTCCTCGCGGGTCTCGCGGATCACGGTCTCTTCGAGCGTCTCTCCGGGTTCGCGAGCCCCTCCGGGCAAACTCCACGAGAGACCGCTGGAACGGCGGTTGCAGACCATGAGGACTTTCCCGGAGATTTCGTCGGCTATGAGAGCGTATCCCACGTCGGTGCGCGGCAGGTCTTGCGGACGTCCCCGGATATCTCTAGCGTGTTCCAACATACACTCCTTATAGCACAGCACAGGCGAATACAACCCCGGCAAAAGCGAGCGGATTAACTTATCATTTGTGGCGCGATCGCGAGCTTCAAGAGGGAGATAGCATGGCAAAGAGCAAGGTTACGGTAGTGGGCGCGGGGAACGTCGGAGGCACGACCGCCCAAAGGTTGGCCGAACGAAACTACGCCGACGTCGTCCTCGTGGACATCGTAGAGGGGTTGCCCCAGGGCAAGGCGCTCGACATCCTCGAGTCCGGCCCGATCTACGGCTTCGACTCAGGCGTCACGGGGACCAACGGCTACGAGGAGACCGCGGGCTCGGACGTCGTCGTCATCACGTCGGGAAGCCCCAGGAAACCGGGCATGAGCCGCGACGACCTCCTGAAGACCAACCAGAAC
>JBOHBL010001016.1:0-4217 GCA_050698295.1 Rubrobacteraceae bacterium
ACTCGGCCCGGCTTGTCCCGAGGACTTTTTGCAAAGCCCCGCCGATTATCCTCACGACCCACTGCAAGATGTTCCAGTGATACAGGACGGAGGTGAGGGCCGCGAAGAAGATGATGACCGGCAGGACCTGAAAGGCGAAGACGAAACCTTCCTCGGGCAGCACGGGTCCGAAGAGAAAGCCTATACCTTCTCTCGAAGAGTTGATAACCGCCTGCACGCCGTTGGAGACCACTTCGAGGACGCGCTGTCCCGCCTCCGAGTAGAGGACGAGGAACCCGAAGGCGAGTTGAATCGCCAACGCGCCGACGACGGTCCTCATTTTGATTTCCCGCCGGTTCGTCGAGAGGACGAACGCCAGCAGCAGAATCACGACCATCCCCCCGAGACCCCATAAGATTTGCATCTCACACCCCTTCCGGTTGGTTTCGAACTACAGATGATCGCCCGTTGATGTAGATTACACGCATGAGCGAGCGACCGGGATGAACGTTCGGGAAGCCGGAGAAAAGGATGCGGAGGGCATCCACGCTCTCGCCTGCGAGCTGGCCGACGCGATAGGCGACGCGCCTCCTTTTCCGGAGACCGTCCGGGCGAGGCTTCTGGAGCTGCTGGAAGAGCCCCGCGCCGGGGTTTTGGTGGCCGAGATGGGAGGCGACCTCGTGGGGGCGGCGAGCTTCTGGATCAAGCCGGACCTCGCTCACGGGGACACCGTCGCCGAGGTCCCGATGCTGGCGGTTCTGGAGGAATACCGCAGGGAGGGGATCGGGCAGGCGCTGATGGGCGGGGTCAGGAGGCGGGCCGCGGAGTTCGGGGCGGGGTTGATCGAGCTGGTCGCCACCCCCGCCAACGTCGCCGCCCGCGAGTTCTACCGATCTCTGGGATTCGTCGAGACCGACCACGTGGTTCTGGAGCTCGTCGGCGACATCGAAAACGCCCCGGACGAACGTATGTAGCTCGTCGGAAATCTCTATTGACACGGCAGTCGTTCGGGTCAAGAATGAAGTCGAAGAGTAAGCGGGGAGTTTGATGGGGCGAAAGGAGCCTTCGTCGAACTCCCCGATTTCGTGTCGAGGAACCTGGAGTACCACATGGATAGGCTCGTGCTGGAATTGCCACTCGGAAGTTACCTGGAGCGAACCGCGCAGACCCTGGTCCTGCGCCGTCCCGACGGCTCGGTCGTCGGGACGTTGAGCGAGGGAGAGAACGGACGGGACCAGCGAACCGGCCAGCCGCGCCTTCGGGTCCGTTTTTTCGGCAGTTTCGAGCTGTCGCGCGACGGCGAGCCGGTGCGTCTGGGCCACAACGGACGGGCGCTGGCGATCTTGAAGTACCTCCTGGCGAACAGGTCCCGTCCCGTTTCGCAGGATTATCTGATGGACTGGCTGTGGCCGGAGTCGAACCTCAAGCACGCTCGCTGGTCTCTGAACTCCGCGATCTACGCTCTGCGAAGGACGTTGGGCGGTTGTCTGGGCTCTCCCCGCGACACCGTCCCTTTCGAGAACGGACGCTACCGGCTCTCGTCGCGGCTCCGGATCTCCACCGACGCCGACGAGTTCGACGCCCGCTTCAAGAGGGGACGATCTCTGCAGAAAGTAGGGCGGGCTCCGGATGCGGAGTATGAGAGGGCCGTCGCGTTGTACCGGGACGATTATCTCGTGGAAGACCTCTACGAGGAGTGGACCGAGATCGAGCGCGGCAGGCTCATGGACGCATACACGGAGATGCTCGGAAGCCTCGCCATCCACCACATGGAGCGCGGAGAGTATCGCGAGAGCGTGGATCTCTGCTATCGCATCCTGGAAAAAGACCTCTGCTGCGAGCGAACCCACCGCCTCCTCATGGAGTCCTTCGCCCGTCTCGGCCAACGGGGTCGCGCCCTCCGCCAGTACGGGATGTGCGAACGTTCCCTCGCCCGGCAGTGGGGAGCCGAACCTTCCCCCGAGACCCGAGCCACCTATTCAAAGGTCCTCGAAGAGCGCGCGGTAAAAGAGTGGCGGTGATGGACTCGCCTCCCGACCGCCAGCGGAGTCTTCATTCCCGATTCATCCACGATTCATCGGTGGATGGTTTCGTTGGATCGTTCGCGGAGGATACGAAACGATGTCGCACGTCAGCAGACATACAGTTGTAGCCGCGGCGGCTCTGGCGGCCATCGGCGTGGGCTGGACGGCTTACGCCGATGGTGTGGCTCGGGCCGCTGGCGCGGCGAACGACGGCATACTCACGGTCGAGGAGTGCGTGGGCGGCGGTGCGTCTCTCGCGGGGGTTTTGATCGAGGCCGGCGCCATCGAAGAGGGGCTCGTCCGGACGGAGGTCTCGACGGACATGTGCGATGAGATACGCGGGCAATCCTCCGGCGGCACTTCGACGCAAAAGCTAATCGCCGCGCAAAGCTACGTGCGGGAGATCGAACTCGTCGAGGGCGCGATGCGCGGGGCCGCCGAGACGGCGGATCGGCGCTTTGCCGGCTCCCTTCCTTCGACGGAACTCGTGTCGTATGGCTCCCCCGCGACGGAAGCACAGTACGACGATGAGGGACTCCCGGTAGCAGGCGAGGAGAGCGTTGGGGAGATACAGTACGAACCTCCCGAACCGAGCCCCGGAAGACCGGACGCGCCGCTGAACTCGCCTCAGACCGAGCAAGCCGTCGAAATCCTCGACGTCGCCCAGGAAGGCGGCACCATCGCCGAGAGGTGGGAGAGAAAGAGGGACGCCGGCATAATGGCCGGGGCCACTCCCCCCGAGGCCGCCGCGGGCGCGCGTTGCAGCTTGGAGCTGGATCTCCTGGACGGCACCTCGGCGACGCTGTACCGGGGGATGTTCCGCATAGACCCCATGCTTCCCGAAGAGATGACGCAGGGGGACACCGCGACCCTCGAGCTCTCCGTCTCCGCCGCGACGAAGGAAATCTACAAAGAGCTGGAGCGGCAATATGAAGAAGCCGCCGAGGTCAGCGAGGTGGCGGACGGGTGCGTGGGCCTTACCCGGAGGATGAAGGCCGTCCTCATCGGACAGCCGCACTTCGAGATCGTGGCTCAGCAGGGCGAGGACGCCTCGGTGCGTCCGGTCGTCGGGGACACCGTGTGGAGCTGGGACATCACCGCCGCCGCCACCGGTTCCCACCCGCTGCACCTGAACCTCGGCCACGAACTCGAGCAGGACGGGGACCAGGCGTTCAATTTCGTCAGTCCGGCGCTTTTCGATGACACCGTGATGGTGAAGGCGACGCTTCGCCAGCGGGCCGTGGGTTTCGTCGGGGGCAACTGGCAGTGGCTGTGGACCGCCATCCTCGTGCCGATCGCCGTGTTCCTGTGGAGCAAGCGCGGGAGGCGACGAAATGACGGTGACGGATAACCGAAAGCCCAGAGCAAAGGAGATTGCCATGATCGATTCCGAGCTGGATATCGTCCGGGAAATGAGTCCGGAGAACAAGCGAACGGTGGCTATCGAAGCGATAAAGAACCTCCCCACGGAGAACAGGCAAGCCGTCGCCGCCGAAGTGGCGAAAGACCTCGAAGACGCGAACAAAAAGGCCGTCGCCGTCGAACTGGGCCAGGACCTCAGCAGCCGCGAACGCGCGGACCTGATCCGGCAACTGCGCCCGAGCCAGCCCGTGACCGACCTCGTGTGGAAGGTGACCGTCATCTCCTTCGCCATCGTCTTCGTGGTCTCCGCCGTCGGCCTCGTCGCCGCCGCCTTCATGCAGTCCAACGACATCGAACTGCTCCTCACCGTGGTGACGACCATCGCAGGCTTCCTGGCGGGGTTCGTCTCCGGAAAGTCCGACGCGTGAAAACGTCGCGACGCGAACCGGGTAAACCCTAAAAGGAGGACATTGTGGCGAGAAAGGCTTTTTGCGTCGGCATCAACGATTATCCGCTGGACGAGAGCGACCTGAACGGATGCGTGAACGACGCGCGGGCTTGGGCGGAGTTGCTGGTGGATCACTTCGGTTTCCCTTCTTCGGAGGTCAGGGTCATGACCGACGCCGAAGCGACGAAGAAGAACATGGTCGCCGGGTTGAAGGACCTGCTCGCGGGGGCGGCTCCGGGCGACGCGCTCGTCTTCACGACTTCCTCGCACGGCACCTACGTCGCGGATACCAACGGAGACGAGCACCTCTACGACGAGGCCCTCTGTCCCCATGACGCCGACGAGAACCTGCTGCTCGACGACGAGCTGAGGGAGGTGTTCTCGGGTCTGCCCGAAGGAGTCTC
>JBOHBL010001017.1:0-3716 GCA_050698295.1 Rubrobacteraceae bacterium
GCGCCTCCCCACTCCCCGGAGCGAAGCCGAAGGCGTAGCGACTTCATGTCCGGTAGCTCCCGTTGATTTCGACGTACCCGTAAGTCAGATCGCAGCCCCACGCTTTCGCCGAAGACGTTCCTTCTCCCATGCGGATCGAGATGACCACCTCATTCCCGGCGAGCGCGGCGTTGGCGTCTTTCACATCGTGCTCGGCGGGCTCTCCGTCTTTGAAGACTTCGACCGGGCCGAAGGAGATGCGCACATGCTCCGGGTCGAAGGCGACGCCCGAATAGCCCATCGCGTTCAGCGCCCGACCCCAGTTCGCGTCCTCGCCGAAGACCGCCGCCTTGAGCAGGTTGCTCCCGACGACGCTCTTCGCCAGAGCCGCGGCGGAGCTTTCGTCTTTCGCTTCTTCGACGACGACTTCGATGAGCTTCGTCGCGCCCTCGCCGTCGCGGGCGATGTCTTTTGCGAGCGACCTTGATACTTCTTCGACGGCTCCGGCGAACTCTTTGCAGCCCGGATGATCGTTTGTGATCTCCTCGTTCTCCGCCGCGCCGTTCGCGAGGAAAACGGCCATGTCGCTCGGAGAGGTGTCGCCGTCCACGGTTACGCGGTTGAACGCGCGTTCGGTAGCTGTATTCAGCGTTTCTTGCAAACAGCTTTTCTCGACTTTGGCGTCGGTGGTGAGGAAGGCGAGCATCGTGCCCATGTTCGGGTGGATCATGCCGCTCCCCTTCGCCGTCCCCCCGACGGTGATGGTTTTGTCCCCGATATCGACTTGCGTCGCGGCCTGTTTTATTCGAGTGTCCGTGGTCAGGATCGCCTCGGCGAACCTTTCTCCCTCCGGGGCCAGGCTCTCCGAAGCCGCCCGGATCCCAGCCTCCACCCGCCCCATCGGCAAATGCTCTCCGATGACCCCCGTCGAGGCGACGGCAACCTCGAAAGCCGAAAGCCCGAGCGAGGTCGCCGCGATCTTCTGCATCTCTTTCGCGTCCTTGATCCCACGCTCGCCAGTCGCGGCGTTCGCGTTCCCGCTGTTCACAACGACCGCCCGAACGTCGCCGCCATCCACGGCCTCGCCCGTCACCACCAGCGGCGCCCCTTTGAGCGCGTTCCTCGTGAACACCGCCGCCGACGTACAGGGAGCTTCCGAATACAAAAGTCCGAGGTCCAACTCCCCAACCCTCCGAATCCCGCACTCGACCCCGCTCGCAATGAACCCTCCCGACGCTAATACCCCGCCGGATGGAGATTTTATTCTCGTGACTGAATCTTTATTCATCACGGTAGGTATTCTCGCATCCGCGCGCGAGAGAGTCAATCTTTTTATTCAGAAACTTGAATAAATATCCTGCGGCTGGTTCAATGTGGGTTGATGGGACTCAGAGTTGGGATATACGGCGGCGGCGGGCATGCGGGCTCGGAGTTGGCGCGGCTTCTGGCGGGCCATCCGGAGGTTGGGGGGATGGAGGTTGCGTCTCGCGGGTATGCGGGGCGGAAAATCATGGAAGTCTATCCGCATTTGAACGTCGAGGGCGAGTACCTTTTACCGGAGTCGCTCGACGCTTCGGGGCTGGACGCGGCGTTTGTGGCGTATGGGCACGGGGAGAGCGCGGAGGCTGTGGAAAGTTTGCTGGAGGCGGGCGCGAAGCTCGTCATCGACCTCTCGGCGGACTTCCGGTTATCCGACGTGGAAGTTTACGAAGAGTGGTATGGGGAGCATCCCGCGCCGGGGCTTCTTTCGGAGGCGCATTACGGGTTGCCGGAGGTGTTCGGGAGGGCGGAGGGGCGAATCATCGCCAATCCGGGGTGTTATCCGACGGCGGCTATTCTGGCTCTCGCGCCGGTGGTGAGGAGGGTCGGGAACTCTATTCGGTCCATCACGATAAATGCGTTGTCGGGGGTGAGCGGGGCTGGGGCGAAGCCGTCCGTCAAGACGCACTTCGTGACGGCGAACGAGAACGCGAATGCGTATGGAGTTTCGGGCGGGGCGCCGGGGCACCGGCACACGCCGGAGATAGAGATGATGTTGAGGCGGGTTGGGGAGGCGCCGGAGGTCACTTTCATTCCGCACCTCATCCCGATCACCCGCGGCGAGTTCGAGACGATCACCGTCGAGTTCGAGGAGGGACGAAGTTTGCCCGGAGCATCCGACGTCCTCGGGTGGTACGCGGAGGATTATGCGGACTGGAAGTTTGTCGAGGCTGGGGAGGAAGTGCCGCACATCGCTCACGTGGCGAACACGAACCGGGCGAGGTTGTCGGCGGCGGTGGATGGGCGGGCCGGGAAGTTGCTGCTCTTTTCGGCGGTGGACAATTTGCTCAAGGGGGCTTCGGGGGCGGCGGTGCAGAACATGAACCTCGCGCTCGGGCATCCGGAGGAGCTTGGACTGGAGCATCTAAAGTAGGAGGAAGACGATGGGCATGACGAGCGCGCCGGTGGACAAGGCGACGAGGCAGGCTTTGATCCTGCGCCTCATCTCCGAGCAGGAATTGGGTACTCAACAGGGAGTCGTCGAGGCCCTCGCCAGAGAGAACGTCGAGGTCGCTCAGGCGACGGTAAGCCGCGACCTCTCCGAACTCGGGGTCCTGAAAGTCGGGAACCGTTATCTGGCGCTGCCCCACGAGCCGGGGTCCGCCGGGATAGAGGTGTTGCCGAGCTTCATCCTTCGACTTGTGCCGGCGCAGAACCAGGTCGTCGTCAATACCAGGGACGGCACGGCGGGCGCGGTCTCCAGCGTCCTCGATCGGGTCAGGGGTCTCAATCTCGTCGGGACCATCGCCGGTCAGGACACCGTCCTCATCATCACCCCGGACAACGATGCCGCGAAGGAAGTCTCCGACCTCCTCGCCGACGTGTGCCGGGCGAAGACCCGCCCCGCCGGGACCGTTGAGTGATCGGTGGCTGAAGCCGCTTTGACGCCTCTTCGCATGTCCGTGTTGGGAGAACGCCTCTGCGTCTGCCGTCTTCCGGGAGTCGGGGATTTCACCGACCGCGCGTTTTTCTCCATAACTCGCACCCCGGATGAACTTTCCGTCGTCTGTGCGGAGGGGGACGCGCCGGAGGGGGCGGCGGTGGATCCCGGCTGGCGGGCGATAAAGGTTGTCGGCCCGCTCGCGGAGGCCGGGGTGAGCATCTTCGCTGTCTCGACCTACGACACGGATTACGTCCTCGTCAAAGAGGAAAACCTGGAGAAAACCGTCTCGACGCTGGAGGCGCGGGGACACACAATGACAGAGATGGGGATGAACATGCTGAAACTCCGGCCTAACCGCGAATGCTGCGACGAGGATCTCCCGCCGGACTCCGGCGAGGCGATGATCTGCACCTTCGAGTGCACTTTTTGCGCCCGCTGCGCGGATAGCGTCCTGGGAAAAGTTTGTCCGAACTGCGGCGGCGGGCTGGTTCAGCGTCTCGCGCGTCCCGTCGGCTTGCTCGGCAAATATCCGGCCTCCGCCGAACGAGTGTACAAGCCCGAAGGCTGCCGATAAATCGCTCGGGCTCAAGAAACGTCACAGACAATCACAAGGAGCTGCAATGTCGCTCGAAGGAAAGAAAGTCGTACTCGCGTATTCCGGCGGACTCGACACCTCGGTCTGTCTGAAATGGTTCGAGCAGCAGGGCGCGTCGCCGTATGCGATGTACCTCGACCTCGGGCAGGGAGAGCCCGCCGGGGACGTCGAGGCGAAGGCGCTCGGCATCGGGGCCGCCGGAGCCTTCGTGTGGGACGC
>JBOHBL010001018.1:0-7925 GCA_050698295.1 Rubrobacteraceae bacterium
GGGTAGGAGAACGCTTCTTCGATATCGCCCGGTATCGCGTAGACGCCCGGCGGGAGGTTCGCATCCGCGATCTCCGCCTCTTTTATCCCGCGGTCGATCTCACCGAAGGCGTACACCGCCCGCTTGACGTCGCTGCTCGAAGCACACGCGATGAATACGACCATCCCGTCGTGCGCCCACTCGTCGAGCCTCCGCGCCGATTCCCGCAGCGAGTTCGCGTACAACGCGAGCGGCGGCGCCGATACGACTTCGCCCCCCTCCCCGCCGGTGAACTCGACGTCCGCCTCGATCCCACGTTCGTCATAAAGCTCGGGAACGAACTCTTCCAGGTCCGAAGGGACTCCCTCGCGAGCCTCCTCGCGCCAGACCTCGACGGTCTCCGGCAGCAGGTCGAGCGCCGAGACGGGTTCGAGGTCGAGGAGGAGCCGGTCGAGGCCGGGGACGAGCACGCCGCGTTTCGCCTCTTCGGGGTATTCTTCGTTCGCGGCGGCGAGCGAGGCGAGATCTCCTTCCCTCGCGGCGAAGACGCTCACGCCGTCGAGTTCGCGCACTACGCGCTGGGTCGCCAGGGAGACGGCTCTCACGCTCTCGACTTCGTCGCCCCACCACTCGACTCGCGCGGGCGAACGGCGGGTGCTCGGGAAGGCGTCCACGATCCCCCCTCGCACCGCGAACTCGCCGGGGCGCGAGACCCTGTCCACCCGCTCATACCCGAGGGTGACGAGCCGCTCCAGCGTCTCCTCGAATTCCACTTCGACGCCGCCGGAGAGGTTCAGGGGGGCATACATCGGCGTCTTCTCCATCAACGCGAGCGGCCCGGCGACCACGACCTTCGCCGAAGAGAGGGAATGCAAAGCCCTCTGGCGCTTCCCGACGCGGGTCGCCGAAGGCTCGAAGACATCTCCGTAGGGAACGCCCCGTGACGGGAGGTGGACGAAGTCCTTCTCGTCCACGAAGCACGAGGCGTCGCGGGCGTACCTCTCGGCGTCTTCCTCGCTTGCGGCGACGAAAAGCGCGGGTCCGTCGCTTTGGGTAGCAAGAAAGGTTCGGATACGCCTCGGAGCCTGAAGTAGTTTCGTACGGGTCTCGCTCGGCACCGGATGATTGTATCTCGCATCGCGGATGTTCCAAGTCTTGTGTGGAGGAGTCGGAAAAGACAAAGACTACTCCTCTACCCGCTATTCCTCCCGTATCCCGGCTATCATTCGAAGTCGGGAACGTTCTATCAAGGAGAGACGTCATGTCCGTACTCGAAGACCTGAACAAACGCGGCGAGGGGAAACTCCCCGGTCTCCTCGGCCTGGAGTTCACCGAGGCGTCGGAGGGGTTCATCCGGGCCCGCCTCGAGCTGCGCGAGGAGCTCATGGCCCCCAACGGTTACCTCCACGCCGCGACCGTCGTCGCCCTCGCCGACACCGCCTGCGGATACGGCTGCTTCCTCAATCTGCCCGAAGGCGCGAGCGGCTTCACGACCATCGAACTCAAGAGCAACCACCTCGGCACCAAGCTCGACGGCACCCTCGAATGCGAAGCGCGACTCGCCCACGGAGGACGTACGACCCACGTCTGGGACGCAACGGTCACCGACGGCGAGAGCGCAAAGACCATCGCCCTCTTCCGCTGCACCCAGATGATTTTGTATCCGCGATAGTGCGGTCGTTCGCCGGCTTGATATACGGATGCCCCGTCGTTACTCGCGGTAGACGATGAGCTCGTCGAGCGGCTTTCTCGACCGTCGCTTCGGCGGGTCCCCCTCGGCGTATCCCAACGTGATGAGGGCGTGAGGGATAAGCCTCTCGTCGAGGTTCAATGCTTTCACGACTTCTTCGGGACAGAAGAGCGGGGCGCACATCCAGCTCGTGTCGAGTCCGAGCCCGTACGCCGCCAGCAGCATGTTCTGGACCGCCGCTCCGAGCGACTGAATCGCCATCGTCTCTTCGTCGCGCCGGCGCTTTTCGTCGGGGTAGTCGTCGAGGTCTTCGAGGTACAGGCTCGCGAGGATGAGGACCGGCGCGTCGAGGATGCGCCGTCTCGAACCTTCGATTCGCTTCTCGACGACCTCTGGTTCCTGGCCGTCCATTTCGAGGTTCTCCCGCCACGCTTCGCCCATCGCCTCCGCGAGACGCGCTTTCGTCTCCCGCTTTTTCATGACGGCGAAGCGCCAGGGCCCGCGACCGTGGGGCGAGGGCGCCCAGCGAGCGGCTTCCAGGACGCGCTCCACGATATCATCCGAGACCGCGAGATCCAGGTACTTCCGCGCCGAGCGGCGTCCGAAGAGGGATTCCTCGAGCCGGGCCTCCTCTGGCTCCGTGGCGATCAGCTCTCCCCAAGAAGAGATTTTTTCGACGCGGATGGCGATGACCGGGTTCGCTTCGATCCGCATCCGCTCGTACTGGCGGTACTTGCCCCGCAATAACCTGACGGCGGCTTCGTGTCCTTCGGAGTCGGGCTCCAGAAGCCTCGCCGTCCCCCGAACCATGACGAAAGCCAGGAGGCTCCAATCCTCGTCGTAGCGGTCGGCCACGAGCGTGACGTTCGGGTTTTCGAGGACGTTCCGCACGCGCTTGAGGCGTCTCGGGTCCACGTCCTTTGGCTTCTCGTCGAGCGCGATGTAGACCGAGCCGGGCGCGTACGCGAAACAGACCGGTATCGCGTGTGGTTTCCCTCCGGCGTCGGCGGTGGCGAGCCGGGCGACGCGGCTGCGAACCAGGAAAGCCGTCTCTTCCGCCGAGAGGGTCCCGCCCCCCGGCCTCACTTCGAGCGAGCTTTCGTTTCGCGTCCCGGTCTCACGGGCCCGAGTTTAACCCGGCAGCCCGGTCGCGGAGACGCTCAATAGCTCAGAGTCTGCCCGACGCTTATGACATTCGGGTTGGAAATGCCGTTGGCCGCGGCGAGATCCTCGACGGAGGTCCCGAGATCGTTGGAGATTTCGTTGAGCGTGTCCCCCGACTGGACGACGTAAGACCCACCCTGTCCGCCGGATTGATCCACCTGCGGCGCCGAGCCGCCCGCGTACCCCGCGCCACCCGTCTGCTCCGGGACGTAATCCTGCGTGGGAGCGTAACCCTGCGTGGCGACATCGGGCTGTGCATAGCTCTCGGTCGCGGGAGCGGAGTATTGGTCCGCAGGAGCGGAGTAACCACCAGTGACCGTGTAGTCCACGTAATCCACCCCGGCGGCGGTCAGGCCGAGATACTCAGCCGCGCCCTGCGAGAGATCGATACCTCTCGACCCCACGAAAGGCCCGCGGTCATTGACCACGACATCGACGGCACGCCCGCCGTAGCTCACGGTCAGCGTCGTTCCCAGCGGCAGCGACTTGTGCGCCGCCGTGAACCCGGACGGATCGTAGGTTTCTCCACTCGCGGTCGGATTTCCCGCGAAACCGGGCCCGTACCACGATGCCATCGTCGTCTCGGCCTTCGCCTCGTTCGCGCTGAAAAACGCGACAAACAGCGCGATGAGCCCGACCAAAACGAACTTCGAGTACCTCAAAAATCCGCTAGAAAGCGACACGCATCCCCCTCCGTCAGCGTTAGCTAGATATTTACCTGCGGTTCACGTCGATGTTTCGACGGCGAGAAGTATGCCGCCTGAATATGGGAAATCAAGGGGTTTATCGCCATTATCACGCCATGATAATCCACACGATAATGGAACGAGGATCCCTCCATGACACTCCCGAAGAAGATCAGCGCGGAAAGACTTTATGTAAAGGGAATGCGGTTCTTTTCGAGAGTCGCGGCGCGATATGCTAACATTCACGCGAGTCGAAAAATGTTACGAAAATATTACGACGATAATGGAGGGGACCCATTTATTCGGTAGAAGAGGTCAGTGAGCTTCTGGGCATACCGCGCCCGACCCTCTACCGGTACTTGAGGGAATATTCCATCCCGCACGTCAGGAAATCGGGGAAGATATCGATCCCCGAGGACTCGTTCGAGTGGATAAGGTCCGCCCGCGACCTCCACAGAGAGGGCTTCAGCACGAACACCGTCCGCACAAGACTCCGGGAAGACAGGAGCGAGGCGAACGACACCGGGGAGATCTCCGTCAAACTCGAACGCTTGACCAGAGATTTAGAGTCACTCAAGGGCGATCCAAAGGCTCTCGAAGAAGCGTCTTCCCCGCACGCCTTGAGGACGATCCTGGCGCGCCAGAGTCTATTGATATCCGCGGTCTTCAACCTGACCGGGATGGTCGAGGAGTTGATGCGGGCGAGCGGTCAGGCGAGGCGCCGGCTCTTCGACGATGTCGCGGAGCTTCGAGGACGGGACGACATGGAACTCGGGGGCCTGGAGACGCGCCTGGCGAGGTCGCGGCCCGTCGAGAAGTCCATCAGGCTTTCGAGGCCGGAGTCGTCCGACGCCCTGTCGGGTCCGGTTCGGGAGTTCGGTTCCCTCGGGCAGCGAAGGAAAAAGGGCGCGGCTGTGCTTCTAGCGGCTTTCATCGTGTGCGCGGCGGCGGTCTGGATCCTCTCGACGACCGGCGTCGCCTTCGGCGGAGGAGACGAAGACCGGCGGGACGAAGCTCGACCGGCGGAGCGGATGGTCGCCGTCCCGGACCTCTCCGGCCTCTCGGAAACCGAGGCGGGAGAGAGGCTCGAAGGCGCCGGGCTCAACCTCGAAAACAGAACGCCTGACAGGAGCGGGGAGGTCGTGGATCAGGCCCCGGACCCAGGCGCGGAAGTCCAGGAGGGAAAGACAGTCGAAGTCACTCTGGAAGCGCGAAGAGACACGAATCCCCCCGACGAGGACAGTGGAGGCGACTCCTCTTCCGGCGCGTCCCAGTACGGAGAAGACGTTTTCGAGTACACCGAATAACGAAGGAGGAGTAGAGGAAATAGAGGAGTGGAGGAGTTGTTTTTATTTTCCCGACTCCTCCATCTCCTCCGGGAGCGAAGCGACCTTACTGAATAATCTCTCCCACCTTCATCGTGCCGCGTTCGAGGAGTTCGATGCGGTAGCCGTCCGGGTCCACTACGAAGGAGATGCGGTAGTCGTGGCCTCCGACGGTCATCGTCTTAGGGTCGAGGGCGACTTCGACGCCCTGTTCCTTGAGTTTGTCCACGGTACCTACGAGGTCGTCGACGGTGAAGGCGACGTGGGAGTAGCCGTCGCCTATTTCGTAGGGTTCGGTCTGGTCGTGGTTGTGGGTGAGTTCGAGCATAGGTTCGGAGGCGTCTTCCTCCATCGCGAAGAAGTAGTTGGAGGCGGTGTCGAAGTGCATCTCCCCCACCTTCTTCATCCCGAGCTTGTTCACGTAGAAGTCCGTGCTGCGTTCGGGGTCGAGGATGCGATAGCAAGTGTGTATGTACGTCGCGGCCACGCTTCTCCCTTCCGTCATTTTTACGCTCGATAGTATAGACGCGCTCTCAACGAGCCGCTATCAGAGCAGCGAGGCTGAACGAGCCAGCCAGGACTCCGCTTCGTTCGAGAGTCGCTCGACGAGCTCTTTAGCCGATGGAACGTCGGAAATCATGCCGACGGCCTGCCCGGCGTAGATGTAGTTTTCGGAAAAGTCACCGCGCTCACGCGCTCCTCGAAGCGCGCTCTTTGCTTCGTCAGGAGAGCTTTCCAGCTCCTCTTCCCAACCATGCCAGCGATCCGTGAAATCGTTCTGGATCGCGCGTCCGGGGAACTCCTCGGGCCACGGGATGCCCTGAGCGAGGTCGAAGACGCGAGTGTGAACCGTGCCAGTCTCGGGGGTTTTCAGGAGGATATGCTTCGCCTCCTCGCCTCCGAGAGATTCCTTCGTCGCGCAGAAACGAGTGCCGATCCAGGCCCCCGAAGCCCCCATCGCGAGTACTCCGGCGATACCTCTTCCCGTCGCTATCCCTCCGGCGGCGAGGACCGGGAGACCAACCTCGTCCCCGATCTCAAGCACCTGTTGCAGAAGCGGCATCGTCCCGACCACTCCGGTGTGTCCTCCCGCGTCCGTGCCCTGCGCGACCAGCACGTCCACCCCGGCTTCGACCGCCTGACGCGCCCGCTCGGAGTTCTGGACCTGGCTCATCACGACGGCTCCGGCTTCGCGGGCTCTCTCGACGTATGGCGCCGGGTCTCCAAAGGAGAGCGACACCGCCACCGGGCTCTCTTCCAGCACGGCGTCCAGCAATTCGGGGCGGGCTTCCAGCGACCACGACATAAGGCCGAAGCCGAACGGGCCGTGAGGTCGAGCTATCCTTGCCTGCTCCGAGATCCAGCCGAGGTCGGCGGAACTCCCGGCAGGGATCATCCCGAATCCGCTAGCCGCGCTCACGGCTCCGGCAAGCTCCCCTCCCGACCACCCGGCCATCGGCGCGGAGATGATGGGGTGCCGGATGCCGAGCAAGCGGGTCAATTCCGTGGAGATCATGGCCGTCCTCCCGTCCGTATGGTTTCCCGCAGCTTAACCAGCCCAATGCACAAGCGCGAGGAAAGAGATCACGAAAAGAGTTCGCAAAAATACCTCTACTCGGAGGGAACTATTCCCGGTATCCTCAAAGAACTGAACCCACCGGAGAAAGAGAGCGAGGATGACAAACACGGCGCTCATCGTCATAGACGTACAAAACGCGATGGTCGAGGAGGCGCATCGCAAAGAGGAATTGCTGAAAAACATCGGGTGGCTTCTCGAAAGGGCGAGATCCACGGAAACACCCATCATCTTCATGCAGCACGACGACGATGAATACGAACCGATGATGCCGGGCGAGCCAGGCTGGCAAATCCATGAAAGCATGGCGACTCGCGAGGACGAACCCGTCATACGCAAGCGTTTCTCGGACTCGTTCTACGACACCTCTCTCGAAGAGGAGCTTCGTTCGAGGGGCGTCGGGCGTCTCATCGTCGCCGGGATGAGCACGGAATATTGCGTGGACCGACGTGTCGGGGCGGAGCGGGGCTACGGCGTCACGCTGGCGGGAGACGCCCACACCACCGGGGGCGACGAAATCCGCGAGATGATGGGACAAGGCTTCATCTCGGCGGAGCAAATCGTCGCGCGCCACAATTTCCTTCTCGGCGGCATCCACAACGCCCGTCCGGGCCGCGAGATCGCCGTTCGGAAAGCCTCGGAGATCGAGTTCGCATAAATCGCATGAAGACATACATCGCGCTTTTCAGGGGGATAAACGTCGGCGGAAAGAACGCGCTTCCGATGAAGGACCTTGTGGCCCTGCTCGAAGAAATCGGCTTACGCAACGTCGAAACGTACATTCAAAGCGGCAACGCCGTTTTCCAAAGCGAGGAAACGAACGTTTCGTTGCTCTCGGAGAAGATCACCGCCGCGATCGAGGATAGTCGCGGCTTCGCGCCTCGAGTACTCTTGCTGGAATTGGAAGAGATGGAGAAAGTGGTAGGATCGAATCCGTTTTCCGAAGCCGAACCCAAAAATCTGCATACATTCTTTCTCGCTTCAGTGCCGAAGAACCCGGATCTCGACTCTCTCGAAAACATCAAAAGCGACAGCGAGCGGTTCGCGCTCGAAGAAGGCGTTTTCCACCTGCACGCGCCCGACGGAATAGGGAGATCCAAACTCGCCGCAAACGCAGAAAAGCTGCTCGGCGTTTCTGCGACCTGTCGCAACTGGCGAACCATCCGCAAGGTCATGGAAATGGCAAGGCAATGCGGTTAAGAAAAAAGCAACCGGCCGCCCACGAAGATCAGCATGACCGCGAGGATCGTCTTGAGTGGCTTGCCCGGCAGCCACGGCGCGACGAAGGCTCCGACGAGGACGACATCTATTCCGTAAACAGGGTGAGACCTCCTTGTGCCAAAAGCTCATCGTGCAACCCTGGAATAGCGGCGAGAACGGCGTCCGCGGGAACGTTGCCCAGTTCTTTGGGCTCGACTTTATGCAAGCCGCCGCCGTACACCCTGCCCTCGCTTGAGAGCGTCTCCGACGTTATGCTGTTGAGAGCTAGCCACGCCTTTCTAAGC
>JBOHBL010001019.1:0-12720 GCA_050698295.1 Rubrobacteraceae bacterium
CGGGCTCTGGGAGCTCATGAACGGCTCGCGTCCGGAGATACAGAACAGGCTGGCGCGCGAGATCGCCGAAAGCGTCGGCGCCTCTGAGCTGCGCCAAATGGCCGCCCGTCTGGGGCTGAAAACGCCGCCGCACCGTTTTATTCGGGGAACCGGGGGATCCGACGACCACGGTGGGATCTACGGCGGCACGACGTGCACCACCGTGCCGAAAGTCAAAAGCGCGAAGGAGCTCCTCGAAGCGATCTCCTCCGGCGAGACGCGGGTCCTCGGAGAAGACGGCTCCGTGGACAAGGTGGCGCACACGGGGTTCAAGATCGCGGGCGGAGCCTTCCGCGAAGGCAAGAGCGCGACCGGGCTTTTGAAGCGCGTTCCTCTGAAATCCGCGTTCCTCAACCGGTTCCGGGGTTCTTCGAACACCGAGGACAAATTGCTGGAGTACCTGCCTCTTCTGGCCCGGCTCGACGGGGACCGGGTGAAGACCGCGCTCGTCGGGCGGTACGAGGACGGGGTTTCGGGGTCTCTCGCGGGCGCGGAGAGCGGCTTTCCGGCGCTGGACTTTCTCGGCTCCATCGGGAGCTTTATCGACGCCCACGCCTTTATAGCTCCCTACGTGGCGGTCCACGGCTACTTCGGGCGCGAGACGAGGAAAGCCCGCGAGCTGCGGCGGAGGGTCTTCCCGGAGAGGCCGGAGGAGTTGCGAGTCGGTGTTTTCGTGGACGGCATGGACTCGGTCCACGGCGTCGCCACGATGTACCGCAACGTCCGGGCGCTTGCCGAAGCCAGAGACGGCGAGTCCCTGCGCGTGATCCGGTGCGGCAGGGGAGAGCGCGAGGGGGCCGTGACGATTGCACCCCTCGCCGTCCTCCCGGTCCCCCTCTACGACGGGCTCGAATTGGGGGTGCCGTCGATTCTTGAAGTGCTGGAACACGTCGTCTCCGAGGACTACAACGTATTGCACGTCGCCGCGCCTGGCCCACTCGGTCTGGCCGCCCTGATATCCGGTTTGATCCTGGGCATTCCCGTGGTCGGGGCTTACCACACGGAGTTCGGGGCCTACGCCCGCGCGCTCTCCGGCGACGCTTTCGTGGCCGAGATAGTCGAGGTCGCCGTCCGCGAATTCTACGAACGATGCTCGGCGGTCGCCGTCCCGTCCGGAGCGACGGCCCTCTCCCTCCGCAACCGCGGCTACCGCATAGAACGCTTCGACACCATGAAAAACGGCGTGGACAAGGAGCTTTTCGATCCCTCCCGGCGCGACCCGACCGCGCGCCGTTCCCTCGGCGGCGGGAAGAGGCTCCTCCTCTACGTCGGGCGCGTCAGCCGCGAGAAAGACCTCGAAGCCCTGGCGGCAGGGTACCTCGAACTCCGGCGGCGCCGGGACGACGCACACCTCGTCGTGGTCGGGGACGGGCCTTACCGCGAGGAACTCGAAGCGTCTCTCGGAGGCGCGGCGACGTTCACCGGTTTCTTGAGCGGAGAGGAACTGGCCCGCGTCTTCGCTTCGTGCGACGTCTTCGTCTTTCCGAGCGCGACCGACACTCTGGGAAGAGCGGTCGTCGAGGCGCAGGCATCAGGCGTGCCCGCGGTCGTGAACGGAGTCGGCGGCCCGAGGGAGTGCATCCGCCCCGGCGAGAGCGGCTTCGTCGCCGACGGCGGAGAGGACTTCTTCGAGAAAGTCGAACTTCTTCTCGACGACGAAGGACTTCGGCGGAGCATGGGCGAAGAGGCTCGCCGGTTCGCGGAGACGCTCGGCTGGGAGGCCGCGCTGAACGGTTTCATCGAGCTTCACGCCGACCTCGCCGGGATCGAACGCGCGGCGGACGCCGGGAGTAGGGAGTTGGGAGTCGGGGATGGTGAAGGGGGAAGTGTGAAATGATCTTTCCGACTTCCTCCTTCACGCTTCACACTTTCGAGAGCGCCTCCTCTATCTGCTCCTCGGAGTGCTCGATGTCGGGAAGCTCACCGGCGAGGTACTTTTCGTAGGCGGCGAGATCGAAGTGGCCGTGCCCGCACATGTTGAAGAGGATGACTTTTTCTTCTCCCGCCTCCTTCGCCTCCAGCGCGAGGTCTTTGACGGCCTTTATCGCGTGGGTGACTTCCGGGGCCGGTATTATTCCCTCGACTTTGGCGAACTCGAGTCCCGCTTCGAACGTCGCGTTCTGCGGATATGCCCGCGCCTCGACGAGCCCTTCGTGCACGAGCGCGGAGAGGATCGGAGAGTCGCCGTGGTAGCGCAAGCCCCCGGCGTGGATTCCCGGCGGCACGAACGAGTGGCCGAGCGTGTACATCTTCATCAACGGCGTCGTCCCGGCAGTGTCCCCGAAGTCGTAGACGAACTTCCCTTTTGTCAAAGTGGGGCAAGAGGAAGGCTCGACGGCGATGAAACGGGTGTCTTTGCCTTTCTTTATCCTCTCGGCGAGGAAGGGGAAGGCGATGCCGCCGAAGTTGCTACCGCCCCCCGCGCATCCGATGACGACATCCGGGTATTCGCCGGCGAGCTCCATCTGCTTCAGCGCCTCCTGCCCGATGACCGTCTGATGCAACAGGACATGGTTGAGGACGGACCCTAAAGAGTACTTCGCATCGTCGTTGGCAACGGCGTCCTCGACCGCTTCGCTTATGGCGATGCCGAGAGAGCCGGGCGAGTCCGGGTCATCTTCGAGGATGTCGCGTCCGGCCTGCGTCAGGTCAGTCGGGCTCGCATAAACCTCTGCTCCGTAGGTCTGCATCATGACGCGGCGGTACGGCTTCTGGTCGTAGCTGACGCGCACCATGTAGACCGTGCAATCGAGGCCCATCATCTCGCAGGCGAACGCCAGAGACGAGCCCCACTGGCCCGCCCCGGTCTCCGTGGTGAGACGCCCGACTCCCTCCTCGCGATTGTAGTAAGCCTGGGGGACGGCGGTGTTCGGCTTGTGGCTGCCCGTCGGACTGACGCCCTCGTACTTGTAGTAGATGCGCGCCGGGGTGTCGAGAGCCTTCTCCAGCCGGCGCGCCCTGAACAGCGGCGTCGGGCGCCAGAGAGAGTAGATTTCCCGCACCTCTTCCGGTATCTCGATGTTGTTCTCCGCCGAGACCTCCTGTTCGATGACGGACATCGGGAAGATCGGGGCGAACGCTTCCGGCCCCACCGGCTCCCTCGTCGCCGGGTTGAGCGGCGGCTCCAGCGCGAACGGCAGGTCCGGGACGAGGTTGTACCAGCTCTCCGGCAGCGACCTCTCGTCGAGAAGGAACTTCGTCTGCTCCATTTTGACCTCCGGGTTCTTGGCTGGCCGGCATTTCAGCTACCCAGCTTACCGGGTTCTCGACTTTCGGGCGACGTGCTATACGGAATCCGGGTGAAGGGTGTGCCTGATCACGAACTGTTGACCGGTGGAATGATAAGAAATCCGCTCCACCGCTTCCTTTTCCACCTAGCATGCTACGTCTCTACGAGCTGGATCCGAGAGAAGATGGCTTTCCCCTAGGGGCGCGGGCATCCTGCCCGCATGTGGGAGAACGCGCATCGCGGGCTGGAAGCCCCCAGGGAAGCGATAGAGCGGATTCGGCATCGCACCCCTCTTCACGAGCCTCCTCCTCTCGTTCCTTCTGGCGCGACTCCCGACCGAAAGCTGCCAGTACGGCTATCGGGTACTCTCCCGGCAGGTCTCCGAGGCTTTGGCGGCGCGTTTGGCGCCCGTCTTTCCGGGCGCGGCGTCCTTGCCGAGGACCCGGTCGAGGCGATCCGGGAAGTTGGTGAACATCCCGTCCACGCCGGTCTTGATCAGCTCGCGCATCTCTCCCTTTTCGTTGACGGTGTAGGGGTGGACGTCGAGGCAGCGGGCGTGGGCCGCCTCAACGAGCGCGGCGTCCACGTCGTCTTTGGAGGGGCCGATGCCGACGGCGTAGGTGCTGGTGGCGTCCAGCGTGGCCTGGATGGAGGGGCTGCCCTGCCGGGAGTAGAGCTGGATGAGGGGCAGGTCGGGGTTGATGGCTTGGATCTTCTGGAGGCTCGCCGGGACGAAGGATTGGATCAGAACCCGCCACCTGTCCTCGGCGGGTTTCGTGAGCTTGTACTTCTCCATCAGTCGCAGCAGCTCCTCCTCCATGCCGGGGTAGAGTTGCGGGCTCTTGGTCTCGATGTAGTAGTTGGCGCTGTTGCGATAGCGTTTGAAGACCTCTTCGAGGGTCGGAATCTTCAGGCCGACATATTTCGGGCTTGCGTACTCGGGGTACGTCTCGTTGAACCACGAACCCACGTCGCAGGTTTTGATCTGCTCCAGCGTCTTGTCGCGCACCGGGCCGGAGCAGTTCTCGACCGGTCCCCTCGCCGTCCTGTCAAGGGTCTCGTCGTGGAGGACGACGAGGACGCCGTCGCGGGTCATGTGGAGGTCCTGCTCGATGTAGTCCGCGCCGAGTTTCTTCGCGAGGTCATACGACGGTATCGTATGCTCCGGCGCATACCCGGAGGCTCCCCGGTGTCCGATGTTCAGCACGAGGTCGTCATCACCTTTCGGCGGCTTCGCGTTTGCTGATGCCGCGATAGTCACGCAGGCGAGCGTCGCCACGAGCGCGAGGATCCACCGCTTCGAAGTTCGCGTGTCGTTCATCTTTTTCCCTTCCGCTGTCGGAGTACGTGGGTGAGGATCATTCCCGCCGTTCCCAACGCGAAGAGCATGGCTCCGACGAAAGAGATCACAGCCGGACCGCCCGTCCGCGCGGTGACGCCCGCGCCTTCGGCCGAGGCGAGGACGTCCGAGCGAACCACGATGGCCTCGTTGTCGTCCGGGAGTTCGGGGTTGCGCCCGAGGCTGAACGGGAAGTTGTTGTCGTTGAGAATGAGGAGGCGGCCATCGCCGAGCGGCAAGACGCTCTCTATTGTCTGGAACGGAAACGCGAACTCCTCTCCGACTCCGATGTCCCCCTCGCGGGCCGGAAGAGAGAGTCCGGACGGGTCTTCGATGTCGAGCAGGTCCGCGACCTCGCGCTTTTCGAGGAAGCCCTCGCCGTCGAGCCGTCCGAAGTCCACGAGATAGACTTTCTTGAAGGCCGCCGCCTCGCCCTCTTCGTTGTCCCGCTCGATGACGAGGAAGCGGTCTCCCCCGAGCCGGGTGAGGTCCCCGATGGCGTTTTCGGCGTCCTCGACGCGGTATTCCCGCGTATTGCCGGTGTAGCTCCCGGTCTCGATGTCGAACTCGTGGATGACGCGCCGGTTTGGATCCCCGTCGCTTTCCAGCGCGCCTTCGAGCATCGGATAGAGGGTCGCGAGGTCGTCGGAGATCGCCATGCCTTCGAAGCCCCGGCTCGTGGGCAGGTTCGGCTCTTCGTCTCCGAGCGTCGGGTTTTCGGGTGACTTCACGCCGGGGAGCGGCACCGGAGCTTCGAGGAGTTCGCCCGTCGCGTCGGTGTGGAGGAGGAACGGGCCGAACTCTTCTCCGAACCAGAGGTCGCCGTTCGCATCCCGCCTCACCGACTCGATGTCGAAGTCCGCGCCGGTCAGGAGGCGATCCGGAGTGTCTTCGTTCGTGATCCCAAACGGTATAAGCCCGGCGGGATCCCTTAGTTGGATGAAGTCTTCGACCGCGATTTCCCCGCTGCCGCCTCGCGCGCTCTTGAAATCCGGGGTTATGCGATACAGGCGAAGCAGGAAGTCCGCGGAGTTGCCCTTCTCGCCAAAGCCATTGTCCGGCATGGCGAGATAGGAGCCGCCTCCGGCGTCGAGAACGGCGGAGAAGCCCTGAACCGGCTGGCTCTCGAAGGGCGGCTGAATGCCGTTTATCTCCTCGTCGCCAAGCTCCGAGCCGGAGGACGGTCCGGGAGCGAAAGTCTCCGCCGGAAGGATGGCCCGGCCTTCGAGGGTCGTTTCGGGAGTCTGGGCGGCGACCGGCTTCGCGAGCAGGAACGCGGTCAGGACCAACGTCCCGAACAGAGGCCACAGGCTTTTCCGGTTCATCTCCCCCTTCACGTCACGCATCATACACTAGATGAACGCCCGACGACGCCCCGCCGCGAAGCAGGACGTCTCTCGTAGCGCGCGGATATTTCGTCTTCACTAGAGGGCGCCGTCCTCCCAGGGGCCCCAGATGGCGAACGTCATCCCGAGGTTGCCGGGGCCGGGTTCCCTCGTATCGCCCTGGATGTTGACGAAGAGGGTTTCTCCATCCGGGCTAAAGCACGCTCCGGCGAACTCGCGGTCGTTTTTGATGTTGAGGGCGAAGTCGAAGATATTGCCTTCCGGCGTTAGCCCTCGCAAAAACTGCTCGCCGTCCCCGTCCTCGCAGATGACGATGCCTCCCCTGGGACTGACGGTGATGTTGTCCGGGGCGTCGAGCATCTCGGGGCTTTCGGACTCGAAGATGAGGATGAGCTGCCCGCCGGAGCGACCGCGGGGACGGTACTCCCAGACCTGCCCGAGTTCCGCGTCGCCGCCATCGGTAGCGTGGAAGAAGATGCTGCCGTCGCCCCGCCAGCAGCCTTCGAGCCGCGAGAAGAGCGCGCCTCCGTCCGCGAATCCCTGCTGGAAGACGGCGAGGGAGTTCGTCTCGGCCTCGGGCGGGTCGGGGTCTTCGATGTCCACCCACTCGACCGGGAGGGGCCTGCCGACTTGCTGGCCGCTGGTCGTGTTGTAGTTCGGACGCCCCCTGACGGCGAGCATCTGCAGGCGGCCGCTCGCCATGTCGCCTCGCTCGTCCGGGATGAAGCGGTAGAAACCGGCGGTGCCGCGGTCCTCGGTCTGGTAGACGAAGCCGGTGTTCGGGTCCACGGCGACGGCCTCGTGGACGAAGCGGCCCATCGCCCTGAGCGGATCGGCTTCGACTTCGTCGTCGGCGTCGGCGGGAACCTCGAAGTTGTAGCCGTGGTCCTGGGTCCAGCCTTGAGTCTCGCCGGCGGTGGTTTCCTCGCAGGAGATCCAGGTGTTCCACGGCGTCGGCCCGCCCGCGCAGTTGACGATGGTTCCGTTGAGGCTCTGGAAGTCGCGCGCAAGCTCCCTATCGCCGTCCGGCTCGACTTCCAGCGAAGTCGTCCCGCCGGGCCCTTTTTCGTCGTAGGCGGTGTCGGGGTTCCCTTTAACGGCGGCGGTCAGGGCGTTGTCGCGGTCTTCGTGGTTGCGGATCAGGCGCACGTTTCCGTTCGGCAACTCGAAGGCGGCCATGCCGTCGTGGCCCTTCGGCGTGGGGTCGCCGTCGGACATGATCGTTCCCTCGACGCCGAACATCCGGTAGGTGAACCCGGCGGGCAGCGCCAGCTCCGGCCCGGCGGGTTGCAGCGGTCCGTACCCGCCCTCGCCCGGACCCGCCGGCCTGCGGTCCCGGCTCGGCTGGGCCATCGCGTTCCGGGCGACAAGCCCCGAAAGCGCCGCGCCGACACCTGCTCCCGCGCCGGCAAACAGGAATTCTCGCCGGCTAAAATGCCGACCTGTATCGCTACTCGACTTCAAAAGAAATACCTCCCCCGGTAATCTCTGTCGTGTACGGGGGAGATATATAGCAAGAACCGGATCGGTTATTGTTTACGGTCTGAAAATTCCGGATTAAAGGTTTGTTAACTTGCGGCTTCGCCGCAAGGAGGAGTGAGAGGAGTCGGGAAAGACGAATGCGACTCCTCCATCTCCTCCTTTCCTCTATTCCTCCGGGAGCGAAGCGACCCTCCCGAGCGTTATGTCGCCCGAAAGAGTCTTCACTCGCAAGCGAGCCGTGGCGCTGTCTCCCTTTTCGGATTCTCCTTCGGCCTCTCCAAGTTCGTTTCGAATGTCGCCGGTGAGGGTGTTCATATCCACTTCGAGGGTGCGTCCGGGAGGGAGGGCTATCTTCACATTCCCGGTCTGCGTATTGCATTCGAGGGATTCTCCTCCGTAGCTTCCCACCTCGAGGTCGCCAGACGCGCTCCGGAACCCGAGGTCCGAGAACGCGGACTCGACGCGCAAATCCCCGGAGGCCGTGTTTGCCCCGAGGTTGCCTTTGACTTCCCGAACGCGAACGTCGCCGGAGGCGGTATTGAGCCCGACGTTTCCGCCCACCTTCTCGCAACTCACGTCGCCGGAGGCGGTGTTTATCCTCGCGTTCCCCTCGATGCTCTTCGCCCGCAAATCCCCGGACGCGGAATTGAAGCCGAGCCTGGCGAGGTCCACCTCGATGTCCACGTCCGCCGAGGCGACGTTGGCTCCAAGCTCCGTCCCCGCAGGCATCCGAACCGTCACCTCGAATGAGTCCCAGCGAGTATCGAGCCTCTCGGGCGCCTGGATGGAGACCCTGTCCCCGAATTGCTCGATCACGAACTCGTCGGCGTGATACCCTTCGACCGCGACTTCGACGCTCCCGTTCTCGCCCGGCAAAAACGAAGCGTGTCCCGCAGGCAGGCTCTTCAGTTCGACCTTCGGCTTCCCGCCGACCTCGAAGGTTTCTCGTCGCTCCTCGCTCATCAGCTTTTCACCGTCCCTTTGAAGCTCTTGCCGACCCTTCCGCGTCCGCCGCGAGAGGTCATCCGCGCGATGTCCTTGACGAGGTACGAGTTGACGGAATCACCCGCCGTCTTGGCCGCCTGCTCGATGGTCGCTTTGAGGTTCGCGGGCAGCCGGAGTGTGATCCTCGCCTCGTCACCTCCCTCGCGCATCTCGAAGAACGCCTCTCGCCGTCCCTCTTCTTCTCCCTCCCTGACGTTGAGGACCGGCTCGCCTTCACGCAACGTCACCTCGACTTTGTTGTACGGGAGCTGCGAGTCCACCTCGACCGCCGCCTGCTCCGCGAGATCCCACGCGAGCTGCCTCGCCGCCGGATCGAGCGACGCCATCAATGCCCTCGACGCCGCCTCGACCGCCGCATCCCCGCCCGCCAACACCACCTGATTTTTTACCTGCGCCTCAAACTTCGCCAAAGCCGCCCTCGTGTCCATGCACTTCCTCCTGTCTTTTCTCCGTAAGTCCGACACCGCCTCCCGACGACATCTCGCCTCCACCCGCCGAACATCCTCCTCTTCCACAAACCTCCCGCCATAATACCCGAGAGCCAGAAGCCCGCGCCGAACCCACGCCCCAAGCCCAAACGACTTCCTCCTTCCCATGCCCCGCAACGCCTCAACCTCCCGAGCCGCCTCCATTCTCCGTTCCCGCCACGCCTCGAACTCCATCATGTCCATCACCCAGACTCCTTCATGGCTATATAGCGACATCATAATGACATCAAAGCAGTGTCTCGTCAAGGCACGGGGTCGCTGTCGCTCCTGGAGGAGTGGAGGAATGGAGGAGTCGGGAAAGAAAATACGACTCCTCTATCTCACTACTCCTCCACTCCTCCTTATATTAAAGAGAAGCACGAGGATGACTCCGGCGAGGATGAAGGCGGCGCCGAGCGGCATTGCGACGGGGAGGCCGCCGGTGTCGGGGACGTTCGCGCCGGGCGTCGTTATGATGAGGGTTCGTTCTCCGGCGGATTGTCCGGCTTCGACGAGAACTTCGAGGCCGCGGTTCGTGTCGCGAGTTTCGTACGGGATCGGTTGTCCGTCGAGGGTGGTGGAGGCGACCTCGGCGTCTTTCGGGAGGGTGTGGCCGAGGGTGAGGTCCGCCGTGAGGTTTGGGGTGACGGTCGTGGTGTAGACGCCTTCGCTCGCGGAGGCGGAGACGGCGAGGGAGCCGTCGCCCATGAGGATGTTCGCCCCGGAGAGGGTGGGGGAGTCCGGCGGGACTTGCGGGGTTACCTCCAAAGTATCTCTGCCGAGGTCGGGGCGGACGCCGAGGTGTTGATGGACGACGGGCCAGAGGGTACCGTAGGCGCCCCACGCTTGATGCACCATCGGGCGTTCGTTGAGGGGGCGGTCGATGGTGCGGCCGTTCATCGGGGACGGGGCTATTTCGGGCATCGCGCCGGGCATCTCGTCGGGCTCGCCGGAGGCGTTGTCAGGGTTCGGCAATTGGAGGCGGGCGTTGGCGGACGTCCACTTTTCTTGCTCCGCCAGCCTTCCGTAATTTCCTTCGGCGACGGCGATGATCGAGGTGTTCAGGGTGAAGGCTTGCTCCTCGGAGGGCGAGTCGCCCGCTTCGTCGCAGCCGGGGCGGCCCGTGTGGAACATCCCGAACTCGTCGCCGAAGCACTCCGTTTGGCGGAGGTCGAGGGCGGCGTTCGCTCGTTCTTCGGTCGTCAGTCCGAGGACGGGTTCTCCGTCCTTCTTCAGTTCCACCTCCATTGGGGTAGCTCCGATCCAGTGTCGTTGCTGGAGAGGGCCGTCCTCGCCGAGCGAGTCGGCATGCTGCGGAACGTCCTCCATCCACCACTCGTCGTCGAAGCGAGCGAGCATCTCGTCGGCGCGCTCGGTGGCCCAATCGGCGGTCTCCACATCTCCCAGATACTCCGCCATGTCAGCGAGGTCGTAGAGGCCGCGGATGGTGTAGACGGTGTTGTCCAGCTTCTCCTCGCCCATCCCCTCGCGCTCAACGTTGCCGAGGCCCTCCGGCCACAAATCGCTATCCTCGTCGAGCTCGCGGAAGATGTACTCCATGTTCGACTTCGAGAAGGGGTACATCTCCTCCAGCCACGCCGCGTCCCCGGTCCAGCGCCACACGACGGCGACGGCGGATGGGAACTTCGCTGTCTCGTCGGTGTTGCCGTCGTCGGCGTTGGAACCGAAGTAGACCGAACCGTCGTAGACGACCTCGTGAACGACTTTGCCGGAGTCGCCGTTGTCGATCAGGCTGACGTCTCTCAACGCTCGAAGATGGTCTTTTATCGGCTCGAACTGTCCGGCGGCGACGCTCGCGAAGACCGTGTACTCGCCGTCGGTGCCGAAGAGCCACGGATAGTCGGGCCAGCCCGCGCCGAGAAAGCGCGCTCCTTCGAGCATTCCTTCGGGCGCGGGATAGTTCTCTCCGGCGTTCGTCTCTCGTATTTGGAGATCGTCCACGACTTGAACCGCATCGGCCAAATTCTGTTTGCTCCAGTCGATGCTCTCCTGAAGCTGACGGTCGCCGGGGAGGTCGAGGACGGTTTGTTGTTGGAGCGCCAGCCGGTTCGAGACTTTTTCTTGCAACGCGCCCTCCGGGTCGGAGATCGCCGCTTCGAACTCCGCGTTCGCTTCTTCGAGGCCCTTGTCGGAGCCTGCGATGGCGAGCCAGACCGTTTGCGTCTCGCCCGCCGGGACCGTCACTTCGTAAGCGAGACGTGCGCCCGCTCCTTTTCCGTATTCGGTGTCGTCGCAGCGGTCGGGGGCTTCGTCGGGGGACGGGGGGCAGATGGTGGGGTCTTCGCCTCGCGGTCCCCGGAAATTTTCTCCGGTCTCCGCGTTCGACGGCTCCAGACTCGAGCCCACGACGGCGGCCCAGTCGTGTTCGGATGCGTTTTCGGCGTCCGGCGTTCCCTGTTCGCGGAAGACGAGGCGCCCGTTTTCGACCGACGCTTCGTCCTGCAAGTTGTAATCGAGTTGGGAGGGGTTCGTCTCGCCCCACGGGTACGAGGACATCAGCTCCGAGCGGGCATCCACGTTCAGGGTGAAGGAGCGTTCCTCTTCGGAGGAAAACGAGAGGCCGATGAGGACGGACTGGCTTCCGTCGGGGGCGAAGTCGGTGCGGGTTATTTCGAGACCGTCCTTCTCGGGCATCTCCATTTGCGTGTATCCGTATCCGCTCGTGAAGCGTTCGGCTGTGAGCCATTCGTCGTTTACTCCGAACCAGACGCCGTCCAGAAGTTTGATCTGGGGCGTCCATATACCGCCCATCTCGCCCCGGGTGTGGAACCCCATCGCCGGGAAAGAGCCATCCTGCATCCCCGCGACATACGCCCGGTCCCCGACCGCCACGTATCTTCTGTCTTCGAGCCGATCTTCGGTCGAAAGCGTCGGCGCGCCGTACGCGTCGGTGTCGCTTTGAGCGGTCGCGGGCGCGACGGAGAACGCCAACGCCACAATAACGAAGACTCCCAATAACAGGGAGCGCGGCCCGTTCCCCGAACTGATCCGGCGATCCGGCATTCCTCCCCAGGAAACCACGGCGTCCCCTTTCGCCTCGAAACCGTTTTTACAACAACATTTCGAGTTTATAGAAATGCCGGGTCCCGGTCAACGGGCTTTTCAGGCTCTGTGGACGCCGCGGTCTCCGGCTTCGACGGCGAAGGAGGCGAGAGTGTACGCGGGGGCGTCGGGGCGGCTGACGGTTTCGACCATACGCAGGTCGGTGAGCCAGCGTTCGCGGTTCACGTGGCAGCGGACGTAGCCGCGGCGGTCGCCGTCGAAGAACTTGATGTGGGGGTTTTCGGGGATCATGGGTCCATAGTAAGGTCCGAAGACGATATCGTCCCCATTCGAGCTTATGGAGGTACACGAGAATTCGGAGGCCACGGTGGGGGAGTCGGGGTCTTTGAAGTCCGGCTTGAGGTCGCTGACGAACGTGGAGTGCCAGTCGCCGGTTATGACGATGGGGTTCGGGACGTCCCTGGTTTCGAGGTGGCGGAGGACGCGGCTCCTCGCCGCCGGGTAGCCGTCCCAGGAGTCGTTCCAGTACCGTGCGCCTTCGCCGTCTACGTGGTCGAGCTGCGCCATGAGCACCTGCTGGGCGACGACGTTCCACCGGCTCTCGGAGCGGTCGAGACCGCGCAGGAGCCAGCGTTCCTGCTCCGGACCCATCATCGTCTCGGACGGGTCGAGGGCGGCGTCGCACCGGGGCGTCTCTCCCTGCCCGCACGGGTGGTCGGAACGGTACTGGCGGGTGTCGAGCACGGTGAACTCGGCGAGGTCTCCGTGGGTGATGCGCCTGTACAGAGG
>JBOHBL010001020.1:0-2705 GCA_050698295.1 Rubrobacteraceae bacterium
ACCTTCCGCTCCTCCGTTCCCCACACCTCGGCGTTTTTGAGGCCGGGGATGTTCGAGTTCATCGTGGGAGGCTCAACCATTCGATTCTGTCTCGCCAATCGCTTTGTGTCGTGCCGGCGAACAAGTAAGGTGTTTCCTCCGACAGGCTTGCCGGCATAAGCCAGAACGACATCCCCGAGGAGCACATCGCCCAGAAGGAGTGGCTCTTCCCGCCCCTCAATGCGCGTTCTCAAGGGCATGCCCGTCTACGCCACCGAGCGCATGCCGAAGTGGAACACGGTGAGTATCTCGGGTTACCGCATAAGCCTAACGATGTTCGTCTCGCCAACGATTACGCACGGATCCGGCCGTCGAGCACCTCCCAATCTCGTTGATTCCGGGTCGGCTGTCGTGAGCGCGCCCCTTCTCCGAGAGGACGCGCACGTCGAAGAGCGCCGTCCCCGCCTTCATGGGCTGCAGAGGTACCCGCCGTCCACCGGCAGCGTCTGCCCGGTAATCCAAGACGCGGCGTCGCTGCAGAGGAAGGCGATCACGGACGCGATTTCCGACGGCTTGCCGAAGCGTCCGAGGGGCGTGCGGGCGAGGATCGGGTCCGCCACCTCGGGCACGTTCTTGAACGGCGCGAGGAGGGGCGTGTCGATCCAACCCGGCGCGACGGCGTTGACCCGGATATTGTCCGGCGCGTATGCGACCGCGAGCGCCTTCACGAGCTGGTCGATCGCGCCCTTGCTCGCCCCGTAGGCGGGTCCCTCGGCGTCGCCGAAGTACGCGAACATAGACGAGAAGTTGACGATGCTTCCGCCGCCGGCGCGCGCCATCAGGGGGCGCGCCAGGGTGGAGAAGTCCATCACCGCATTGAGGTTGATGTCCATCACCCTGATGAAGGTGTCGTAGTCGTGTTCCTTGCCCTCGTACCGGACGCCGGCGCCCGGTATGAGGTAGTGGAGCTCGTCGAGACCGGAGATGAACCGCTGGACGCGCGGCCGATCGGTGACGTCCAGGTCGACGGTCTCCACGTCGAGCTCGTCCGGGAACGTCCCGACCAGCGACTCGGCGCCCTCGTAGACCTTCGCCCGGTCGAGGCCGACGGCGTACACTTTGGCGCCGAGCTCGCCGAAGTACTGCGCCGTGGCGTGGCCGATGCCGGTCGTCCCTCCGGTTACCACCGCCGTCTTCCCCGCGAAGAGATCACTGCCGAACGTCATGTTTTCCTCCTTTTCTGCTTGTGGATGGAAGTGGGGCAGGCTGAGGCGTTCGTCGGCGATGCTCCGGCCCCCTGAAAATTATTCCCGGATACCGCCGCATTTTCAAGGCTTCCTCCGCGAGCGTTTCGAGCATTCGCGTCTTCGAGGCCCCCGACCTCTCCGCCTCCAGTTTCAAAAGCTCCTCGAAATCCCGGCGAAGCCGAACGGGGATCGGTCGCCCCTTCCTCTCTTCGGTCGGCATGTGCATCTCCTCGGCTGCTGCGATGTATCGCCGCGAATTATACGGTCCGCCCCCGAACCTCCGGAGTCACTTCACCTTCCGCTCCTCCGTACCCCACACCTCGGCGTTTTTGAGGCCGGGGATGCTCGATGCGTGGAAGGTCGGGTTCTTTCCTTGTTTTCTTTGGCGCGTATAGTCGTTGAGCGCCTTTATCGCGATCGGGGCGAGAATGGCGATGGCGGCGAGGTTTACCAAAGCCATCGAACCCATGAAGAGGTCGGCGAGGAGCCACACGATCTCGATCCCCGCCACCGAACCGAAAAGCACGAGCGCCATGACCGCGATGCGGAAATAAAAGATATACCGGTCGTCCCCGGTGATGAACTCGATGTTCGTCTCGCCGTAATAATAGTTCGCGATGATCGAGGATCCGGCAAAGGTGAAAACGGCGAACGCGATGAACGCCGAAGCCCACCCGCCGATTTGCGAAGAAAGAGCTTGCTGAGTCAATGCGATCCCATCCGCCTCCGAAGATTCATAGATTCCCGAAAACAAAATTATGAACGCCGTCGCCGAGCATATGACGAGCGTATCCACGAAAACCCCGAGCGACTGAACGAGTCCTTGCTTCACCGGATGCGAAACGTTCGCGGTGGCCGCCGCGTTCGGGGCGCTCCCCATCCCGGCCTCGTTCGAGAAGAGTCCGCGTTGCACGCCGACGAGGAGGGCTGCGCCGAGGCCGCCGCCGAGGGCGGGTTGAAGGCCGAAGGCGTCGGTGACTATGAGAAAGAAGACGTTGGGGATCTGGGTGAAATTCGTCGCGATGATGTAGAGCGCCATGAGGACGTAGGGGATGGCGAGTACCGGGACGATGATCTCCGAGGCGCGGGCGACACGCTTGATGCCGCCGAAGATGATGACCCCGGTGATCGCCGTGAGGATCAGACCGAGGAGGAAGCGGTTTATCCCATACGACTCGTTGAAGGCGAGCGAGATGGTGTTCGACTGCACGCTCGTGAAGACGAGGCCGAAGCACATCGTGATGAGAACGGCGAAGAGTATCCCCATCCACCGCTGCCCGAGCGCCTTCTCCATGTAATAGGCAGGCGGGACCTCCGCGGAAAGTGTCGCCGTCGCGCACTTTATAAACCTGCGCGAGCGTGCTTTCCACGAAGGCCGAAGCGCCGCCGACGAGAGCTATGACCCACATCCAGAACATCGCTCCCGGACCTCCGACGCCGATGGCGAGCGCGACGCCCGCCAGGTTCCCGGTGCCGACC
>JBOHBL010001021.1:0-2564 GCA_050698295.1 Rubrobacteraceae bacterium
CGGCCAGGGTGTTCGATCGGAAGAAGTATCCGGTGTCTCCGAGCATCTCCCGGCTGAACCGCACATCTACGGCGAGGACCCTCGGACAGCTCGCCATCGCTTCGAGCAGCGCGGGGTTGGTGCCGCCGACGGAGTTGCCGTGCACGTAGCAGAAGCAGTTCTCCCGGAGGGTCGCGATGACCTCGGGGTCGTAGACGGCGTCGGCGATCAGGACGCCGTCCCTGCCGGACACGGACTTTATCTGCCTCGCGTAAGGCGTGTCGCTCTGGTAGCCGACGAGCAGGAACCTGAACCCACTCTCAGACAACCCGGCCTCCCGAAACGAGGCGGCGGCTTCGAGGGGCAGGTTGTCCGGCTCGAAGCGCGTGATCTGGAGGAAGTAACGTCCGGTTTGGAGGCCGTATTCCCTCAGAACTTTTGCCTGCTTCTCTTTGGATACCGTCGGCGTCTTCGGGACGCCGTACGGGACGAACTGCGTATTCTTGCGGAACGTCCTCTTGTAAAACGACTGCATCGCTCCGGAGTCGGAGACGACGCTTTTGCAGAGCAGCGAGACGAGCAGCGAAGCGAGGACGTAGTACGCTTTGAACGGGAGCTTCCACTTCGCCCTCCGCCACTCCATGCCGTCGGTGTTGACGGATGTGGGGATGCGCGCCAGGAGCGTCAGCAGGATGCCCGGCAGGTTCGCGTTGTTGAACCAGAAGACGTGGCCGTAGTCTTTGCGACGTCTCAAGAGATGCCACCCCGTCTGAAACGCCGACACGAAGGTGTCCAGCGAACGCGCGGAACTTCCCTCGACGTAGGCGAGACGGCGTCCTTCGTGGTGTTCGAGCGTCTTGCCGCCGGAGGAGGACTTCCGGCTGAAGACGACGCAGTCGTAGCCGTTCTCGACGAAGCGGGCGCTGATCTCATCGACCGCCGTCTCGAACCCGCCGTAGTTGGCCGGCAACCCTCTCGTGCCGCAGAAAGCTATGGTCCTTCCGTTCCGCTCGTACACTCCGCTCAACCTTTCACGACCGAGCGGTAGAAATCCGCCGTCATGCGACCGATTCTGGTCCAGTCGTTGCGCTCTCGCACATGAGTCAAGGCTCTCTCGCCGACGAGCCGTAGTTCCTCGGGCTCCGAGAGAGCCGCGGCGAGTCTGGCCGCCAGGGCCTTTGAATCGCCGCTCGGGAACACGTATCCGTTGATGCCGTCGGAGACGACCTCGGTCATCCCGGCGATGTCGGAGACTATGGCGGGTTTGCCGTAGCTCATCGCCATGAGGAGGACGCCGCTCTGGTAGATCCTGCGGTACGGCAGCGCGACGATGTCCGCCGCCGCGTAGTAGTTCTTCACCTCGGAGTCCGGGACGTAGCGGACGTGGAGGACGCAATTGTCCGAGATTCCCAAATCCTCGATCCGGGTCTCGTAGCGTCGGAAGTCGTCCTTCCACACCCTGCCGGCCACGACGAGGAGAGCGTCCGGATGTTTTCGGAGGAATTCGGGCATCGCTTCGATGAGGACGTCGAGGCCCTTCACCGATTTGATCTGCCCGAAAAAGAGGATCACGGGGGCGCCTGCCGGAACTCCGATGCGGGCCTTCGCGTCTGCTTGCGACGGTACCTCGCCGATGAAAGGGAGGTAGTTTCCGTGAGGGATAGCGTCTATTTTCCCTTCGGGTTCTCCAAGCACGGAGACCAACTCCCTCCGGCTCACCTCGCTCTGGGCGATGATCCCATCGGCGGCCCGGTAAGCCGTCTTCGACATCCACGGCACGGAGAGGCTCTCCACGAAAGACCGCGCGTCGTGGGCGGTGACGACGACCTTCGTCCCGAGCAGCTTCGCGAGCAGCACGTTGAATAGCTCCAATGGTCCGACGTGGAAGAAGTGGAAGTGCGCGATGCGCGCCCGCCCCAGCTTCGCCCCGAGGAGTGAGCGAGCGCTGCCCCGGAGGTAGCGGAGTCCCCGGAGCCAGGCGGGGTCTTTGCCGTAGATCCCACGGTACGGAAGACGAATTTCGTAGGGCTTCGCGGTGTCTCGCACGGTCTCATCGCAAGTGTACAGCGAGACTTCGACTCCGGCTTCGGCCAGTCCTCCGCAGAGGCCGAAGTCGTAATAGCCCATGCCGCCGTGGCCGCCCACCGGCTCGACGACCGCCACTCTCAGGTCGTCGTCCGGTTTGCGTTTGGGCGGCGCCTTGCCCGGATTTTCCTGCTTCAGTTCGTCCACGAAGGGCTGTCTGATCTCCGGTACGAAATCCCGTATTCCCGCGAAGACCGCGCGTATGCCGTCCCACCGACCACGTCTCGCGGCCCGCGTGCACGTGAGGGAGAGGACCGCCGGATAGAACAGCAAAAAGCGTGCGGCGTCGGCGCCTCGGGCGTGGATGGCCGTGGTCAGCATGCGGTTCTTGGTCCGGTGGTAGAGGTAGAACGGGTAGTTGGGGTTCAGCGCGGAGTCTATGTCCACGAAGGCTTCGCTCTCTTTGCGGACGCTCCCCTGCCCCTTGTGTCTCACCAGAGCCTCCGGCGCGTAGCGGATGGTCCATCCACGTTTCCGGATTCGGAGGCACAGTTCCAGGT
>JBOHBL010001022.1:0-8733 GCA_050698295.1 Rubrobacteraceae bacterium
GACGGCGGTTCTCTCGACCTCGTGCATGCATGACCCCTTTCCTCGAAGACCCGCGCATCCGACGGGTCGCAATTGCGCCGAGCTTCCCCTACCGCTTCGCAGCCCCGATCAAAGCCGGCTTGACTGCATCGTTTACGCTAGCCGCTTGCAGCCTGGATCACAATGGAGGCGACTTTTTGGCACTCGCTTTGAATAACCTTTCCGGTATCCGGACGGCCTTCCCGTCCGCGAGCCGCACGCATCCGTGCCGGGTATGCCCGGCGGCGACGACTTCTCCTTCGCGCAGTATTTCGTACTCGAAGCGGAGCGAGACCCGGCGAAGGTCCGTGAGGTGTACCCGAATAACCAACTCATCGTCGAAGCGAGCGGCGCGCAGCCACTCGACGCGACCCACCTCGAAATACGCGAGGTAGGCCGCGTTGTTGACTATCCCCTGCGCGTCCGTCTCGGAGTAGCGGACCCGAACCTTCGTCTCGTGGATTTTCAGCGGCCCTCGAACTCGGCCTTGCGCTTTTCGACGAAGGCTCCCATGCCTTCCTTTGCGTCCTCCGTGGAGAAGAGGAGGGCGAACTGGTCGGCCTCGTATTCCAGGCCGCTTATGAGGTCCACGTCCTGAGCGCGGTTGGCGGCGGCCTTCGCGTAGCGCACCGCGAGCGGACCGTTCGCGGCGATCTCCGCCGCTATCTCCCTCGCCGAGGAGAGGGCTTCGCCTTGCGGCACCACGCGATTGACCAATCCGATGCGATGCGCCTCTTCCGCGTCTATGCGACGTCCGGTGAAGATGAGTTCTTTGGCTATGGCGGGCCCGAGAAGCCGCGGCGCGCGCTGAGTACCCCCCATGCCGGGCAGAATGCCGAGGCCGACTTCGGGAAAACCGAAAAGAGCGTTCTCCGAAGCGACCCGGATGTCGCAGGCGAGGGCGATCTCGCATCCACCGCCGAGCGCGAACCCGTTGACGGCGGCGATGGTCGGCACGGGGCTCCGGTCGAGGAGCGCCAGCGCCGCGTGTCCGAGTTCGGCGAAGCGTTTGGCTTCCAATGGCGCCATCGAACTCATCGCGGAGATGTCCGCCCCGGCCACGAACGCCCGCTCTCCGGCCCCGGTCACGATTATGACTCGCGGTCCCTCGTCTTCGAGTTCGAGCAACGACTGCCCGATCTCCTCGACGACTTGAGGATTTAAGGCGTTCAACTTGTCCTGACGGTCTATGGTAAGGACGGCGACGCCGTCTTCCTCGCGTTCGGGCCTCACGAAATCCAAGAGTTGCTCCCTTCGGTCGCAGGTTACAGGCTTCAGGTTTTGTTTGCTCGAACGACGCCCGGCTTCGACCTCGACGCCAACCATCTTCGAAAAACCGGGGCCGCATTCCACCTTGCCGCGCACTCGAAGCGACGCATCGGGCCGTCTTGCTGACACCTGAAACCTGATGCCTAAGAAACAGGTGTCGCCTGACGGACGTATTCGACCGCCTTTTTCGTCGGGGTTCCCGGCGTGAAGACTTCGCCGACGCCGAGTTCTTTGAGCTTCGGGATGTCGCCTTTGGGGATGGTGCCTCCGCAGAAGACGAGGATGTCATCGGCCTCGTTCTCTTTGAGGAGGTCCATGATGCGCGGCAAAAGCGTCATGTGCGCGCCCGAGAGGATCGAGATCCCGATGGCGTCGGCGTCTTCTTGTATGGCGGCTTCGACGACCTGCTCGGGTGTCTGGTGAAGACCGGTGTAAATCACTTCCATCCCCGCGTCGCGCAGCGCGCGGGCGATTATTTTCGCCCCCCGGTCGTGGCCGTCGAGGCCGACCTTCGCAACCACCACCCTGATCGTTCTCTCCATGACGACCATTCTACCCCGCTTTGACCGGGTTCGTGAGCGACCCGAGCCCCTCTATCTCGATGGTCACCTCGTCGCCGTCCTTCAGCCACACCTGCGGATCACGGGCGGAGCCGACCCCCGGAGGCGTTCCCGTCACGACGATGTCGCCCGGAACCAGAGTCATGCCCGAACTGAGAAACGATATAAGCTCGGCCACCGGGAAGATCATCTTCGAGGTGTTTCCGTCCTGCATGACCTCTCCGTTGAGAACGCAACGAACTCGCAGGTTTTGCGGGTCGGGAACCTCGTCGGTCGTCGCGATGTACGGACCCGTCGGACAAAATGTGTCTATGGATTTGCTCCGCGTCCACTGCCCGCCCTCGGAGAATTGCAAGTCGCGCGAGGACACGTCGTTGGCATTCATGTAGCCGAAGACATGATCGAGGGCGTCGTCCGCGCTCACGTTCTTCGCCTCGCGGCCTATGACGACGGCGAGCTCGGCCTCGTAGTCGGCCTGCGAGGTTATGGGCGGTATCCGAATTTCATCCCCCGGCCCGATCACGGTGTTCGCGTACTTGGCGAAGACTATGGGCTTCTCGGGGATGTCCGCTCCGGTCTCGGCGGCGTGGTCTTCGTAGTTGAGGCCGATGGCGATGACTTTCTGCGGGTTTGGAATGGGGGCGTGGAGACGTATTTCGTCGAGTGAGAGAGCCTCCCCTTCGGGGCCTCCGCCGTTTTCAATGTACTCGATCATGTTCGCCGTCCCGACAGGGATGACCCTTTCGCCCTCGATGCGCCCGACGCCCGTCTCTCCACCGATGGAATACGTTGCCAGTTTCAAAGCTCTCCCGCCCCCTCCGTTATCCGACGATCAAAGGCTAAATCTTAACAGCAATGAAGCGTTCGCTGGCGAGGACATCATGCTATGATCCCGATCCATAAAAAGTCGCATTCTTCATAAGGGGGAGAAAATGATCCGGAGACTCGTCGTCCTGATAGTCGCGCTCGTCTTCGCGCTGCCGCTAACCGCCGCCACGGTCGCCGACGCGGATAAGAAGGGGCCGCCCCATCCACCGGAAAAATCCGAAGGAAAAGGCCCGAAAGCGAACCCCCCGAAAGGCGGCCCGAAGGCGCTCGCCCAACCGAGCCTCCGCCATCCCGTTCAAGACGAACAATTCTATTTCGTCATGCCGGATCGCTTCGAGGACGGCGACGAGTCGAATAACTTCGGCGACGACGAGATCGGCGGAAGCTCCGACGAGGACGTGCTCCGCCACGGCTACGACCCCGAGCGGCGCGGCTATTACCACGGCGGCGACCTCGCCGGACTCATAGACAGGCTCGACTATTTGAAAGAGATGGGAACGACCGCGGTCTGGCTCACGCCGTCGTTCAAAAACAAGCCCGTGCAGGGAAACGGGACCATAGAAGGTTCGTCGGCAGGGTACCACGGGTACTGGATCACGGACTTCACGCAAATCGACCCGCACATGGGGACGAATGAGGAGCTTCGAGAACTCGTCGAAGAAGCCCACGACCGCGACATGGAAGTCTTCTTCGACATCATCACCAACCACACCGCCGACGTCATCCGTTATGAAGAAGGTCAGTATTCTTATCGCTCCAAAGCCGAATACCCATACCGCGACGCCGACGGCAACGTCTTCGACGACGCGGACTTCGCCGGCACGGATGAATTCCCCGAACTCGATCCCGAAACGAGCTTCCCGTATACCCCGGTCGTCCCGGAGGAAGAAGAGAACGTCAAAGTTCCGGCCTGGCTCAACGATCCAATCTACTACCACAACCGCGGCGACACGGACTTCGTCAACGAAGACGAGGACAGCCTCTACGGCGACTTCGTCGGCCTCGACGACCTCTTCACCGAGCATCACGTCGTGGTGGACGGCATGATCGAGATCTACGAAACGTGGGTCGAGGACTACGGCATAGACGGCTTTCGCATAGACACCGTCAAACACGTGAACATGGAATTCTGGCAGGAATTCGGCCCCGAGGTTTTGGAGACCGCCCAGGAAAGCGGCACGGAGGACTTCTTTATGTACGGCGAGGTCTTCTCCTCGGACAAGGAATTCACGAGCCGGTACACCACCGAGGGCAAGCTCCAGGCGATCCTCGACTTCCCGTTCCAGGCAACGGCGACGGGATTTGCCTCTCGCAGCGAGTCCACCGACAACCTCCGCGAGTTTTTCGCCGACGACGATTATTACACCGACGCCGATTCCAACGCCTACAGCCTTCCGACCTTCCTCGGAAACCACGACATGGGACGCTTCGGCTTCTTCCTCAAACAGGACAATCCGGGAGCGAGCGACGAGGAGTTGCTCGAACGAGACCTCCTCGGGCATTCATTGATGTACTTCTCGCGGGGGATGCCGGTCGTCTACTACGGCGACGAGCAGGGCTTCGCGGGAGATGGCGGCGACCAGCTCGCGAGGCAGGACATGTTCCCGACTCAGACCGAGGAGTACGCCGACGACGACCAGATCGGGAGCGACTCTACCCCCGCCGACGACAACTTCGACCCGAGCCACCCGCTGTACCAATCTCTCGGAGAACTCGCCGAGGTCCGTCAGGAGTACGACGCCCTGCGCTACGGAGCCCAGATCCACCGCCACAGCGAGTCCGGCCCCGGCGTGTACGCCTTCTCGCGCATCGAGCGCGACGAGAAGGTGGAATACGTCGTAGCCGTGAACAACGCCGAGTCGCCGAAGACGGCGACCTTCGAGACCTTCTCGAAAGACACAAACTTCACGCCGGTATACGGCGAAGGAGAAGAGGTTCGCGCCGACCGCGAAGGAAACATCACCGTCGAGGTCCCGGCTCTCGGCGCGGTCGTGTATGAGGCGGAGAAAACGATCCCAAAAAGTAAAAAAGCGCCGAAGGTCGAGATCGAGACGCCCGAAAGAAACGGCGTCGTGAGCGGGCGGTTCGAAGCGCGGGCCGATATCGCGACGGATCAGTTCGCCGAGGTGACGTTCGCCGTCAAGGAGGGCAAGAAGGGAGCGAGGTTCGTCCCCGCCGGCACCGACGACAACGCCCCGTACCGCATCTTCTACGACGCGAGCGAGATCGAACCCGGAACGAAACTCGAAATAAAGGCCGTAGTCAACGACCTGAACGGACACATCAAGACCTCCCCGCCGGTGAAGATGACGGTTGGAGTGGAGGAGTAGAGGAGGTGGAGGAATGGAGGAGTCGGAAGTACAACCTCCATTCCTCGCCGGCGTAGCCGAAAGGCGAAGCCGCGCGAAGCGACCAAACTACCGGCTCTACTCTCTTATCCGGCGCTCGGAGCTACCCGCGCGGTGTCCCCGGTAGTATTCGAGCCGGTCCGCGGCGCTCTCCCACTTCGCGAGCCGGGGGCTGTGCACGAAGTCTTCCACCTGAGCGTATTTTCCGTCGAGCCAACCTCGCCAGTACGCCTCCGAATGTTCTCCGGTCTTCCACTCGACCGTCGGGGCGTCCGCAGGCGTGACTTCGGATCCGCAGGATGGACAATGGTAGACGCCGTCGGGGAGGAGGCGCATCTCCGGGTAGCCGCACTCGCAGGCGTGACGCCCGAAGGCATCAGGCAGCCGGGCCATCCCCCGTAGCGTCCCGATAAGCTCGCCGCCCATCGCGTATTCACACGAGTGGCAACGAGCCATGTTCGGCCCGACGATGCTCATCTCATCCACCTCGCACAATGGACAAAGGATCGGACGCGGCTCCGAAAGTTCGCCTTCCATACGCGGTTCTCCCCCGTTTTTCAGGTTCTTTACCAGGTTCTTGTGCCCGATGAATCGTATATTACGCAACAAATATTAACAACTTATGAAACAAAGATTAGAAAACCGTGAAGTTTTCCTGAAAGGCCCGCATTCGGCGAACCGCCCTGGGGGTGCGGGCATCGATGCCCGCATGAGAGCGGGATGTGGCGTTCAGCGGGCTGGAAGCCCGTGCCCACAGGGGTGATCCATGCTCATCAAACGAGGGAAGACGCATCGGCCGAGGCGATCGGATCCAGAAGGCTCCCGCGAAAGATGCGAGAGCCTTTTGATGGACCACGGCTTTCCGGTTTGGGACTCTAGCTGGCCCTCCTCACGGTCAGCCCGGCGAACTGCGTCGTCGTGCCGGGTTGGGTGTCCGAGGTGAGCCTCGCGGGGATGCGGTAGGTCCCCGCCCTCTCGCCGGTGGCCGTGTAGGTTATCGTGATCGCCCCGCCGTCCTCGGGAGGCGAGGTGAGGATGGAGTACTCGTCGCCCGAGGCGGGGGTCTCTCCGAGTTGAACGGCGCTGGTTCCGTCGCGGTTCTCGGCTCCGACGACGAGGCCATCGGAGGAACCGGAGCCCCCGACCGTCTCGAAGGCGTAGGAGATGGTCTCGGCGTCGGGTGTGGTTTCGAGCCAGATCTGGAAGGTATGGGTCTGACCGGGATTGCCGAAGGTCGCCACGTCCTCCCATTCGAGCACGATCCAGGTCCGTTCACCGCTCGTTACACCGGCGGCGTAGAGGTTGCCGCCTTCCTCGGGGTTGAGGTCGGTCCAGAACGGCGCGAGCACGTTGTTGGGCGAGGCCGGGTTGGGGATGTCCTGCGGCACGAACTGGACATCCGAGGAGCCTCCCCCACCGACCACGGCGTAGCCGTTGGAGACCATGCCGATGCTCTCGTAGCTCTCGCCTCCGTACAGGAAGGCCGGCACGTTGAAATTGACGATGGTCTCGTCGCCGAAGCCGCTCACCGGAGTGACGCCCAGGCTCGCCATCGAGACGTATCCGGGACCGTCTTCGGCCACGATGTCGCCTATGGTCGGGGCCTGCGCTCCTTCCAGCCTGCCGCTGTAGCGGAAGCCGTTGGGGAGTTCCTGAACCGGCTCCGAGGGGTTGGATATCTCCACTCCGTCGGGTCCGGTGACTTCGAGGTCTATGTTCGCGTCCTCAGAGGAGCGGTTGGAGGCGCTCACCTGGCACTCGGTGGAGTCGCCCCGGTCTATGCGTCGCGGCGAACACGAGTGCGTCAGCGCGACCTCGCCGTCGGTCTTGTTGAAGGCGACCGGCATCACCACGTCCCGGGCTTTCTCGCGTTCGGGGACGAGTGCGATCTCGCCGAAGTACTGCCCGTTGGAGAGGTCCTCGCCGTTTATCGTGATGTCCAGGTCCACCTGCCTGCCGGGCCGGAGCGTGAACTTCGACTTTCCGACCGTTATGGACGCGCCATCGGGGGCGGAGGTCCTGACCCTGAACGTCTGCTTTTCTCCGCTTGCGTTGCGCGCCTCGCGCTCGGTGGTTATGGAGCCCGTCATCTCCGGCGCGTTGATGGAGGGCAGATTGAGGTGCACCCGACCGTTGGGGTCCGCCGCCGAAGCGAAGTACTCGCCGGCGGTCACGTCGAAGGTCAAAACCGGCTTGAGGGCGTGGTCGGCGCGGATGGACCCCGCGCCCCGGTCGAACGGGTCGCTCGCCGTCTTCCTTGAGCACGTCCTGCACCGAAGAAGTCATGAGCGCGGACTTGACCTGTCCCGGCGTCCAATCGGGATGGGCTGCCTTCACGAGAGCGGCCACGCCCGCGGCGTGCGGGCTCGACATCGAAGTGCCGGCTATGACCTGGAAAAGCTCTCCCGGAGGACCGGCGGCGACCGATATCGGCTCGGGCGTGTTGCCGGCGAGGACCTGCACGCCGGGCGCGGTCACGTCGGGCTTTATGAAGTCCCCGAGCGGACCGCGCGACGAGAACGCGGCCATGACGTCGCCGCGAACCCCGGTCGGCTCGCCCGTCTCCCACCTCGCTTCGACCCCGCTGTGGTTGTCGAGGAACTCGTTGAAATCTCCGGACGGTTGCGGGCCGTCGAGCATGACGGCGGGCAGGAAGTGGTTGTCGGTGAACAGCCCTTCGTTGCCGACGTTGTAGAGGATCATGCCCTCCGCATCGCCCTCGTTGACGTTGAAGCCTTTCTCGGCGCGCCCGTTCTGGCCGCGCTCGCAGACCACGACCTGCCCCTCGGCCGCGCCGGGCTCCATCGGCGTGAGACACAGCGCGTCCTCGTAGCCGGCCACGTCCCTCGCGTGGACCACCGGCGTCCAGTCCTCGATCCCCGGCGTGATGGTGACGCCCTGCGCCTCGAAGGTGTCGCCGTTGGAGGCGTCGAGACGGAGCGTGGTGAAGAAGTGACGGTTCGAGGTGGACGCCCCGACCGTGTTAGTCCACGGCCCGGCGTGGTTGGCCGTCGCCGAACCCGGCCCCGCGTTCCCGGCGGAGGCGTTGGCCAGGATGCCCGTCGCGTAAGCGTCGAGGAAAGCCAGCTCGACCGGATCGGTGAAGGCGTCCTCGCCGCCGGAGATGGAGAAGTTGATGACGTCCACGTCGTCGGGGATCGCCTGTTCGACGGCGCTCACCGAGTCGGAGCCAAAGCAGCCCAGCGCGAGACAGACCCGGTAGGCGAGCACGTGCGCTCCGGCGCGATGCCGCTGAGAGGCCCTCGTCGCGATGCGCTCGCGCTGGTGAATGGAGAAGCTCTTCGAGCTTTGGAGGCGATACGGCCACCTCGACAAGAGCCGCTCGAAAAAGCCCCGGCGCATCCTCTGCGAAATCCACGCCAAGCTCGTCGGCCTCGTCATTCAGAGCGCCGGCTCACCATAACCGGAAGCTGGGAGCGGCCCGAGCGCAGCCTCCTCAAAGCGTCTCGCGCGGCGCGCCGGAGGGCGCTTTCGATGGCCGGGGCGCTGGAGAGTCCGAGACGGCTCGCTCGGACGATCGGAGGCATCGCGCGCCGCCTCGGGGCGGGCCGCCGGGTGGACAAGCGACGAAAGGAGCCCGGCACGGCCCGGCGATTGCTCGCTCTCGCCGAAACTCGAAAGGAGTCCGCCATCGCTTAAGTTGCTGCGGATGGGAGTAGTTTTCTTTTTCCCTACTCCCCACTCCCAGT
>JBOHBL010001023.1:0-1318 GCA_050698295.1 Rubrobacteraceae bacterium
TCCATCGGTGTCCTTCCCGCCGACGTTGGCGCGTCGGCTTTTCCGTTTGATCGCTCAAAGGGAAGGCGCACCACGTTCTTCACGGAATCTCGATCCACAACTTTTGGTTATATCTCGAGTCCCGAGAAGATTTCGCGTCTTTCGTTCGGGACTTGCTTCGGGACCTTGAGGAACGCCCCGAAAGCTGGGAGAACCGGGATCTGGCGGCCTTCCTCGATGCGGTGGCCGCGTGGACCGAAGATATGGACGGTTACTATCAGAATTCGGGCGAGCAAACCCCTGAGCAGCCCGAATGGAGGACCGTCGCGCGGATCCTCATGGCCGCCCGGATGTACGAGTGATCATCTGATAGACTACTCCGGCAATTTCACAGGCTCCTGCTTCTCTCGAACGAGCGAAGCCGAATCCAGACCGAAGGAGGCAACCATAAACGTCTACGAAGTCATGCTGATAGTGATACCGGAACTCGACGAGGAGCAGGTCGAGAACACGGTGGCGCGTTTTCGCACGATCATCGAGCGCACGGGCGGCGAGGCCCGCGAGCCGAACTACTGGGGCAAGAGGCGTCTGGCGTACGAGATCGAAAACCGCGGCGACGCTTTTTACGTGGTGATGGAGTTCACCCCCGGAGAACGGACGCTCGTCGAACTCAAGCGCATCCTGCGCGTCTCCGACGACGTGCTGCGGCACATGATCGTGAAGCTCCCCGAAGGCTACGCGAACGACGGCGGCCCTCTCCTCGAAGAGCCGGAGATAGCCGACGAGGAACCCGCCGAGGTGACGGGCTAGTCCTCGCGGCAACCGCACATCCATAAAACTCAGGAGGAATCGAATGGGAAAGAGAAGGAACGGCCCGCCCCGCGGAGGACGGCCGATCAAGAGCAAGCCGTGCGTGTTCTGCAAGGAGAACGTGACCTACATCGACTACAAGGACTACAACGTGCTTCGCAGGTTCACCTCCGAGCGCGGCAAGGTCCGGGCGAGAAGGGTGACGGGACTCTGCCCGCGGCACCAGCGCGAGGCCGCCGGCGCCATAAAGCGCGCCCGCGAGATGGCGCTTTTGCCCTACGTCGCCGGAAATTGAGGGAGGACGCTTATGCAGGTAATCCTCACCGAGGACGTTGAGAAGATCGGTCGCCGCGGCGACATCGTGGACGTGAGCCGCGGCTACGTCCGCAATTTCCTGACGCCGCGCGGCCTCGCCGAAGTCGCCACTCCCGCCAGGCTCGAAGAGGCGCGTCGCGAGATGGAGGAGTCCGAGGAGCGCGAGCGCCGTCTGGCCGAGCGCGCCGGAGAGATCGCCGAGACGCTCAACAAG
>JBOHBL010001024.1:0-1293 GCA_050698295.1 Rubrobacteraceae bacterium
GAACACCACCGTCTGGACCAGGATGCCCGGCAGGAGGAATTGCAGATACTCGCCCGTCTACGCAGCCGCGCCCTCCAGGGACTCTGCTCCAAACATGACCGCGCCGACGGGCGCGCGTCCGTCGACCGCCTCGATTAGCTGAACGCCCTCGTTTTCGACCAACTCGACCGCGACCGGCACGAAGACGATGATCATCCGAACACGGCCATCCTCTCTCACGATTCGATCGGCCGCCGGATCGGCTCCTTCCGAATGAAGAAGGTGAGCCTGGATGAGGATGGACTCCTCACTACCGCTCATCTCGCCAAACTCCTTCCCTGCCTCTCACGCCACCCGACTCGGGACGAGCAAGGCGGCCTTCTCCGCGATCCTGCGCCCCTGGTAGCGGGCGGCAGCAAGCGCCTCCTGGCTGGGTCCCGCCTCTCCGCCATCGGAACTGCTCACCCCGTAAGGATTCCCTCCGGCGGCGAAGACGGCATCGTCGGTGTAGCCCATCGGCACGACGATAGCGCCCCAATGCATGAAGACGTTGTACATGGACAACAGCGTGGACTCCTGCCCACCATGGAGCTCGTGCGTGCTGGTGAAGCCGCCCACCACCTTATCCGCCAGCTTGCCCTGCTCCCAAAGCCCGGCGGTTGTGTCTATGAACTGCTTGAGCTGCGAGGAGACGTTGCCGTAACGGGTCGGAGTGCCAAAGACGTAGGCGTCAGCCCACTCCAGATCGTCCAGGGAAGCCTCCGGCACGTCCCGCGTCCGCAACGAGTGCCCATGCCAGGCCGGATTGCTCTTTATGGCCTCCTCGGGAGCGAGCTCGCCAACCTTGCGCAAGCGCACCTCCGCCCCGGCCTCCATCGCCCCCTCCTCGACAGCCCGCGCCAGCTTATAGACGTTGCCCGTGGCGCTGTAGTAGATCACCGCTACTTTCGTCTTCATCTCTCTCCATTCCGCCTCCGTTCGCTTCGCGCTTCGCCAATGCATAAATAAGCGGAGCGCATTCCGATTACAATGGTAAGCGGAATCGATTCCGTTGTCAACCCTAAAACGGAGCAAATTCCGGTATAATTTGGCACATGAGAGATACGGGGTTGCGAAACGCGGGAGAAGGCTGGCTCGACGAGGTTGGGCGCGAGCCGTTGCCGGTCTTCGGAGAGCCGCGTCCTGAGCGGGCCGATGCGGCGAGGAACCGGCGCAGGATCCTGGAGGCCGCCGAGGGCATAATGGCGGAGCGGGGTGTGGAGGGGCTTTTGATGAACGATGTGGCGAAGGCTGCTGGGGTGGGTGTTGGGACGC
>JBOHBL010001025.1:0-6259 GCA_050698295.1 Rubrobacteraceae bacterium
ATGCAGCCCTTCTCGCGGAGCTTCTTCACCCAATCTATCGGCGCGCCGAAGGCCGGGAGGATGATGACGTCTTCGGGGGTGAGATCGTCGAACTTCTCGTCGGGTCGTCCGTCGAAGCCCTCCGAGAGGAACTCGATGCCCATCTCGCGCAGCCTATCGTTCATGGAGGCGTTGTGGATCATATCGCCGGTTATGAAGATGCGCCTGTCGGGGAACTTCTCGCGGGTCTGGAAAGCGTAGTCCACCGCGCGGTCCACCCCGTAGCAGAACCCGAACTCATCCGCGAGGTGGATGGTCATATCTTTCGCCGTCATCGCGTTGCCGTTCTCGCGGACCCTTTCCACGACCTCCGAGCGGTAATCGCGGTCGAGGAGGTGCTGGATGTCTCCCCGCATCTTGAACCCCTTGCGGAAATATTTCTCCTGCTGCACGACTCACCTCTCGATGTATGGAAGCGCCTGACTTTCGCCCCCGAGTTTAACCCATATGAGGGTTCGGGTTGAGCGATCCCTTCACGTCGCCTCTCATGTGCGAAATGAACCTGGCCGAAAAGCTAAACGGGTGTAAAATACCTCCTCGTGGAAAGAGGAAGATCCACCAGGTTCACGGTCATGATCGCCGACGACGACCCCGCCGCCCTCGACGAAGCGAGCGAAGCTTTGTCCGAAGCCGGTTTCAAAGTCGTCCGCGCCTCCGACGGCCAGAGGGCTTTGCAGGAGGCAATAAGCCGCAAGGTGGACCTGATCGTCCTCGACGTCTCGATGCCTCAGATGGGCGGCGTCGAGACCTGTCATTGTTTGAAAGCCATGCCGAAGACCTCCAAAATACCGGTCGTGCTGACCGCCGCCAAAAAGGATCCGGCGGCCCGCACTCTCGCCGACCGGATGCAGGGCTCGGTGAAAGTGCTTCGCAAACCTCTCGATGTGGACGAACTCGTCTCTGTCGCGAAGCAGTTCCTCAAGCCGAAGTCCCTGATTTAGCGTCTCACCTTCGGTTTGCCGCCTTCACACTCCTTGTCTCGCTCCGATGCTAGTATCGTGGTTCGCTGATCCATTTTTATGAGGGAAGGCTCGTTTGGGATTGAGCAGGCGTCGAAAGGCGCTCATAACGCTGGCGACGCTGGTTGGAACCTTTCTCGCCGCGCTCGACTCCACCGTCGTAGGCACCGCGATGCCGACCGTGATCGGGGACCTCGGCGGTCTCGAACTCTACTCGTGGGTCTTCGCTTCCTACCTCCTCGCCGCGACCGTGACCGGTCCGATCTTCGGGAAACTCTCGGATACTTACGGTCGAAAGCCCATCTATCTGACCGGCATCTTCCTCTTTTTGCTCGGAAGTATCCTCTCCGGCACGGCGGAGAGCATGACCGGGCTCATCATTTTCCGAACGATCCAGGGACTCGGGGCGGGAGCCGTCCAGCCCGTCGCCATCACGATAGTAGGGGACATTTTCGAGCTGGAGACCCGGGCGAGGATACAGGGTCTCTTCGGGGCGGTGTGGGGGATGTCGGCGCTGGTCGGCCCCGCTGCCGGAGGGCTTATCACGGACTTCTTTTCCTGGCGCTGGGTGTTCTATATCAACGTCCCGTTCGGTCTGGCCGCCGGTATACTCCTCTTCTTTACTCTCCGCGAGAGTTTCGAACGACGCGCGGGCGGCGCGGATTACCTCGGCTTCTCCCTTTTGACCGGCGGTCTTCTCGCCGTGCTCTTCGCGCTTCTTGGAGGGAGCGCCTCGGAGATGACGCTCGCGACGGTTTTGCTCCTCGCGGGTGGCGTCTTCGCGCTTGCGCTCTTCGTCTTGGTCGAGTTGCGTACTGCGAACCCGATCGTGCCGATGGATCTGTTTTCAAACCGCCTCTTCTCCGTGGCTTCCCTCGGTAACTTCGCGCTCGGCGGGGTCCTGTTCGGGGTCTCGGTGTACGTGCCGTTGTTCATTCAAGGGGCGTTGGGAGGAACCGCGATCACCGCCGGAGCCGCCGTCGCCTCCGTCTCCATCGGCTGGCCCATCGCATCGTTTATCGGGGGACGGATGCTGCTCAAGACCGGATACCGTCCGACCCTCCTGCTCGGCTCCCTCTTCGTCGTCGCGGGCTCCGCGCTGTGCGTCCCGATGGATCGGGGGACTTCGCTCCTTTACGTCGTCTCCGCCTCGTTCGTTATCGGGTTGGGACTCGGGTTCACGAGCACCAGCTACCTCGTCAGCGTCCAGAACGCCGTGCCGTGGAGGAGGCGGGGGATCGCGACCTCCTCCATCGTCTTCTTTCGCACCATAGGCGGTGTGATCTGGGTCGCCCTCATGGGCGCGCTCCTCAACCTTTCTTTGGGCGACCGTTACGGAGCCGCCGTCGAACGGGCCTCCGGCGGAGACGAGTCCCTCGCGGACCTCCTCTCCGATCCGAACGCCCTCCTCGAACCGACCCTCCGCGCCGAGATACCGGACAGAGCCTATTCGGAACTCGCCGCCACTCTCGCGGCCTCGCTCTCTCCGGTGTTCTGGACGCTTCTGGCCGTCGGCGTCGGAGCCCTCGCGGCCTCCGCGCTCTTCCCCAAAGGAAGCGCCAAACAATTCGTCCACCGGGAGGATGATCGATGAGCGACGCAAACAGGGAACTCCGTTTGGAGGAGATCCCACAACCGCCCCTCCACAAACTCGTCGCCGAAGACGGAGCCGATATCTTCGAAGAGACGGAGGTCGGCGGGGAAGAGGCGAAGGTTGGCGCGCTGTTTTCTTCCAGAGAGCTTGCCGAGGAGTTCTCCGGGGAAGCCGAGACGTTTGAGATGGGGTCTCTGTCGAACCTCGAACCGAAGGAACTGGAGGACTGGAGAGCGGTCGAAAGATACGCATCATCCGGTGCGGACTACGTCCTCGTCGTCACGGAGAGGGGAACGGGATTGTTTTACGCCTCGGACATTTCCGCGCATATCTCGGAGGCGACAGACGAGTTCTCTTTCCCGCTCCACTTCTTCACCGACGAAGCCGGGGAGTCGCCGCTCATCTCCGTCGAGCAGGGTGGTGAAACGCTGCTCGTCGTCGCGCTGTTCACCTCCGTCGACCGGGCCGAATCGTTCCGCGCCGGAGCCTCCCGCCTCGACCTGCCCAAGACGCTCGGGACCATATGGGACCGCGACGGCCTGCGGCGTCACGCTCTCGTCGCTAAGAACGCCGGAGCCGATTACGCAGTCTTCGACCCGGAGTCCGGTTTGACGGAGGCGATAACGCTCGACGAGCTTGTAGAAGGTTCTTTGTGAGACCCTTCGGTATGCGCCTCGATGACGCCGTAGCTACAGCTTCGCCACCGCCGGAATGACTTCCTCCCCGAAGCGGCGCACCGGCTCGATCTCATGGACGTTCGGCATGTTGAAGATGGCGTGATCCACGCCGAGATCACTCTGGCGGCGGCAGTGTTCGATGACATCCTCCGCGCTCATCCGGTCGGAGGCGAGGTGGACCGTGCCGAGGGTGGTCTTCTCGATCTCGCCGTAGTCGCGCCCTACGGCATCGCAATGATTTTCGAGTACTCCGAGTTTGTGTTCCAACTGGTCCAGCCCGCCCGGAAAGGCGAAGAGGTTGCAGGCGTCGGCGTACCGCGCCACGAGCCTCAAGGTCTTCTTCTCGCCGCCGCCGACCATGACGGGTGGATGCGGCTTCGAAACCGCCCGCGGACTGTTCAGCGTCTCTTCAAGGTGGTAATGGCCGCCCCGGAAAGGCGCAACTTCATCGGACCACATCTGGCGCGCTATTCGCAGGGTCTCTTCGAGCAGCTCGAAGCGGGTGGCCGTTGGGGGGAACGGAACTCCGAGGCCGTTCGCTTCGCGCTCGAACCAGCCCGCTCCGATACCGAGGTAGGCGCGTCCGCCGGAGAGTGCGTCCAGGGTCGTCGCGGTCTTTATGAGGAGGCCGGGGTGGCGGTAGATCACACCCGTCACCAGCGTCCCGAGCTTCGCCCTTTGCGTGACGCCCGCTAGGTAGCTCAATGCGCTGTATCCCTCCAGCATCGGCTCTTCCGCGTCGCCGATGGGTGGGATCTGGAAGAAGTGGTCCATCACCCAGATGCTCGCGAAACCGGCTTCATCCGCCGTTCGACCGATCCCGGCGAGCTTGGATCCTATCTCCGCCTCCCCATCCGGCCAACTGAAACTTGGGATTTGCAACCCGATCTTCATACTTCTCCTCTCGATTTAACCAGACGGTCGAGAACATCGAACAGACGTTCGATGTCGCTTTCGTCGTTGTACAGGTGCGGTGAAACCCGGATGCTTCCGCTCCTCACGCTAACAAAGACGTTCTCCGAAGCGAGGCGAGATGCGAGGTCATCCGGGACGTTTCCTCCCAATCTCAGGCCGATCATGTGCCGCGCCCGCTTCTCTTTGGGGATGGTCCGGATGTTTCGCTTCTTTGCCCCGGCCTCGATGAGGTCGGTGAGTTCCCCGATGCTCTCCGAGACGTTCTCGACTCCCCACTCGAGTATCCGTTCGAGCGCCTCGTTCGCCATCGGGAGCAATAGAAAACTGCCTCGTTCGCCCACGTCGAAGCGCCGCGCGCCGGGCTGGAATAGCTCCGTGTAGTCTGTGAGGCTCGTGAAGTCCTCGCTCCTTTCGCGGTTGACCCAGTTGTGTTCGATGGGTTTGCCGTCGCGAAACCTTTCGCCGACATACAGAAAGCCGGCGCCATACGGCCCGAGGAGCCACTTGTACGAGCTCGCGACCAGGAAGTCCGGCCTCACCTTCTCGACGTCGAACGGATGCGCCCCCAGAGATTGGATCGCATCGACGACCAGCGCCGCCCCAACCGACTTCTCCCCGACGGCTTCGAGGTCGAGCAGAGACCCGTCCGTCCAGTGACAGTTCGGGACCGCGACGACGGCTGTGTTCTCGTCGATTCGCTCCAGCACCGCCCTCGTCCAGTCATGGTCTTCCGGCCTTGCGACGACCGTGAGTTTCGCGTCCTTCTCCTTCGCGAGTTCCCGCCACGGGTAGTAGTTCGACGGAAATTGTTCGTCGAGCACGAGGATGTTCTGCCCGGCCTCGACCTCGACGTTAGCCGCCGCCGTCGCGATTCCGTAGCTGACGGATGGAACGAGGGCGACGCCGTCCGGCTCTCCGTTTATCAGGCGGGCGAAGAGTTCGCGGCTCCGTCCGGCTTCGGTGAAGAAGTGTTTCGGCGTGATATCCCACGGTCGAGACCTCCGGGACAGCCATTTCTCCCCGATCTCCTTCACCGACCTCAGTTGGGGAGCCATGTACGCGCAGTTGAGATAGGAAATGTTCGACGGTATCTCGAAAAGCTCTCGTCGGTCCGCAAGTTTCATCGCAACCACGGGGCGGAGACCCCTTCCTTCAGGTAGGGTAGGAAGCCCCGACACAGAGTTTCGCCCATACCTAAGCCCTTTCGTAGTAGAATAAGGACGTGAAAATACGTACACCGCAGGCATCCTCGGGCAATCGGCAGCGTTCGCGAGGGTGCGTAGAGAGCGTTGGTCCGTGGTGTGGATCGCCTCTCTTCGGAGACAGGTTCGCAACCTGCGTCAACAGGCCCAACAGGCTCCGGGTGTAACGGACTGTGACCCGGTATACACGCTTAATGTCGTCCGTTGCTTTAATGCCGTTCTCCTTTCGAGGACGAAATTTGGAATGACAAGCCGCTTCCTTTAGGTGGCGGTAGTTGACATCAGATCCCACCCTTCAGTGGCCGATTGGTGGAGATCATAGCTCCCCCGAGCACCGCCGGTATCCCGCCTCCGGGATGGACCGAAGCCCCAACCCTCCACAACCACGGGCGTCTCCTGTCCGAATACCGGGGGCGATGGAACGGACCGCTCCGCCATAACGAGCGGACGATTCCATAAAGCGCCCCTCCGGGACTTCCGTACTCCATGAAATATTTCGGGTGAAGGATCTCGCACTCCCCGAAATATTCGGTAACGGGCCTCGAAAACCCGACCTGCTCTGAAATGCGTTCGATCTCGCGCTCCACAAAGTCGTCCGTAAGACCATACTCTCGTCCGTTCGCGGGCGCGGTGAGAAGCACGGCGAGCGTGGCCTTTTCGTTCGGATGGATTTCACCCGGCCGGTAATAGTTCACGAAGGCCATCGTCTCGGAAGGCTCCCTGCCGGATTCGAGGCTCGCGTGGAGCGAAGCCGGGCTCGACGGCAGCGCGACGGAGTGGGGAGGAAGGTCGAGTTCTTTTTCGAGTGTCGCGTAGATCGCCACTCCCGAACACGAGAGGTGTTTGCCGGACATTTTCCTCTCCGGCTCGACC